>NZ_CAXAOQ010000018.1:0-123320 GCF_963970575.1 Pseudomonas sp. EA_65y_Pfl2_P74 | reverse complement strand
GCTGCGACAGCTCGAGGGGGCGAGAGCCGAAATGGCCTTGGCGGTGAACGCCTATAACCTGAAAAGAGCGATTAACGTGCTCGGCGCACGTCAGTTGATGGCGTTGATGGGCTGAAACGCCCTTTTTTGTCTGCCGTCCGCACAAAAGCAAACGCCCCGAACAAGTCGGGGCGTTTGCTTGAAACCACCATCAGTGTGTTTTCACACAGTCTGGAATGGCGCCCTTGTCGTTTATTGCAATTCTCTCTATGTAGACATTTGCTGCTGTAAGCGCCATCCGATGACATCGAGCAAATCGCAGCCGTCGCGTAAGGACGTCACCAGCACCTTTGCCAACTCGCTGTAAACCCCTTCCTCGTGCGCGAGGTTTTCCAGCAGTTGGGTCGCGAATACGGTGCGCAGCGGTTTCGTGCAATACGTCCAGCGGTGCTTCGGTGTCGATCAGCAGCGATGCGATTTTGCAGTCGATGCCGGTGATGGGCAGGTATCGATCCATGACAAAAAACCTCCATTTGGCGAAAAAAACGGTGACTTAGTAGTTGTAGGGGGCTTTCAAGCAAAACCCTGCGGCGGGTCAAGGTTATCCAGCGCCCGATTCACCGCTAACTCGCAAAGCACAGCGAATTGCTGAATGGCCAGAGCAATGTTGCGCTGTGATCGCTGCAGCTCGCCCGCAAGATCGGTGGCCATAACGTTCAGCGAAGCGAGATTCTCACAGGCGTGGCAGAGGATGGATTCGTTATCCACGTTCGGAAGGATGGTGAACATATGGCTGACTTGAGTTGGGTTGCGCAAGCGTTTACTGAAAAGGGCTTCGGTGGTTGCGGATAGCTTAGGGGTATCGATGGTGCCGCCTTTGTTGTTTGGAGACCGCGGACGATCGGGATTGTTTTTTTTCATTTTGAAATCTCCCTGAAGGCTCAAGAAATGCGGCATCCCTTCCGGCCTTTCGTAGTTAATTGGTAACGATGAGGTACTGCCTACGTAGTAAGTTATAACCAGAAACTTCGTTATTATTAACCAAATAATTGAACATTTATGTAATTAAATGATTCATTAGAAATTACTGTAAGTATCATCTGGTTTTATTGTGGGATTTGTCCTATGGCTGCCTGAAGATATTCAACATTGACTTAAACGCGTCGTTGTAGATGTACAATCCGGTTTTGGTGTGACTGCTTTGCGTTCTTTCGAAGGGTGGCTTTTTTAAACTGCTACACCCGGCTAGTGTATTAGAAACTATTCAGTGATTGGCAGATATAAATGCATAAGAAAGAGAAGGCAGAAAAACTAAAGCGGAATATTAAGTACCTCATAGAGAGTCGCGGTGAGACGCGTATTTCACTGTGCAACTCTAGCGGACTGACCAGAACGACCATCTACAATATCCTCGAGGGTCGAGTTGTTAACGTACAGCAGTCTACGATTCGCAAAATATCGGATTTCTTCGGTGTGTCGTACAAGGAGATTGAAACAGTCAATTTTGAAGAGAGAGAAATCATCGAATCTACTGTTTCCCTTCATGGAAACATGAATCCGGCCGCGGTTCCTGTTATCAGAGAAAGCGATCTTTTGCAAAATCTGGACAAACGGATTGGAGAGTTAGCCGTGTCTCATCCGTTGACCTACTACTTCGGAACGGTCAGTAATCTTATAGGTGTACTTTTGGAGAACGAAATTAGCGGGGCTAACGAGGTTGGCGATCTTTTGATCGTCAGAAAGGGGGCGTCGACTAGTCGCGGAGAAAAGCTCGTTTATAACAAGCTTACGGGAAGGTTATCCATCGTCGCCAACTCAGATGTCGAGTCTAATGAGATAGGGGTCGTTGGGGATTTGGTGGAGGAGAGGCTTAATGTCGGGAAATATTGAGATTGATAACGAAAAATATAAATTGCTGGCATTTGAATCTGATAAAAAACTTGCGGTAATTATGGTGATCTCAACGGGAAAACTGATAAAGATTAAGTTGGCGGAGTTGGTGAAAAGCGATGTGATAGATGACCTTAGTAGGAGGGAAGTAAAAAGTATATATAGGAAGTATTATTCCATGGGGGCGGCGCTGACTGCCTATGATATGGCTGATCGTCACGAAAAATCTTGGATGGTCTATGTTGCACTAAATCTTTTGCTCTTGGTGTTATATGTGTTTTCCAATATTGGCGCGACAAAGTTAATATATTTAGAGGATCTGGATGTCGTTTTAACACCTGGGGTGTTTCTTTATCCTTTAACATTTCTAGTCGTTGATATGCTTAATGAATTGTATGGATTCAAGCTGGCAAGAAGAGCGATTTTTTTCGGGTTTTTAAGCAATGCACTGATTATCTTGTTGTTAAGTGCAGCAGAAATGATGCCCGGCTTACCGGGCTGGAAGCTTGACGGCCCATACAGTGAGGTAGTATCGCATGTGTCTTCGGTTTTATTGGCTTCATCTGTGTCGTTTCTTTTTTCTGAGTATGTGAATTCATACCTATTATGTAAAATTAAGCAGTTAACGAACTCGAAGTATCTTTTCTTGCGGGTTTTTCTAAGTACTTTCTTTGCGGTTTTAATTGATAGTGTTCTTTTTTGTTTTATAGCTTTTTCTGGTGCTTTGGGAAAAGCAGAGATAATGTCAATAGTGGTGGTGCAGATAACCGTAAAGATGTTTTTTGCGTTTTTTAATATTCTTCCCGCATACGGTGCAAGATCGCTCTTCAAGAAATTCGTCGTGCAAAGTCAGATCGCATGACTACAGAGCGGGCGAGCGGGTCGACCCCTTCTCGCCCTCAATTCGTTTTTGAGATTAGTTCAATCTCAATCTGTATCTCATGCTGTTCGTAAGTTTTTTCTTGTTTTTCATGAACTCTTCAAGTCCTTTCGAGCGAAGACTACAGGCATCACACTCTCCACAGCCATTGCCTTTTATCCCGTTATAACAAGACAGCGTCCGTTCGCGAATCAATTCCAATTGGTCATGGTAATCGGCTAGTGCCCAAGTCTCGGATTTAGTCAGCCACATTAGTGGCGTTTCAAGTTGTAACTCATACTCCATGCCTAACTTGATAGCTGTATTCAATGCCCTCACAAAATCATCACGACAATCGGGGTAACCAGAAAAATCCGTTTCGCAGACACCCGTAATTACAGTCTGCGCCTGAACCTGATAGGCATAAATCGAGGCCAAAGTCAGGAACAGTATGTTTCTTCCTGGCACGAAAGTATTGGGCAATTCGCTACCGGATTTGTTAGCGGTCGGAACTGGAATGTTGTCGCGTGTCAGGCTGCTGACAGTTAGTTCATTAAGCAGTTTTACGTCTAACACGCTATGGGCGGTAACGCCCAATTCCTGCGCAAGTTGCCGCGCGGCGTCGATTTCAGCACGGTGACGCTGTCCGTAATCAAACGTAATACAGTGAATTTCGTCGTACTTCGGCAAGGCATGGATCAAACAGGTTGTTGAGTCCTGGCCGCCGCTGAAAACGATAACCGCTTTTTTACGCATTTTTTCGTCCTTGGGGTGTGCCGCTTGATCGCGGCGGCATCAACCTTACAGAGTAGAAAATGTACTGCGTGTCAGACGCTTCCGAAATGACACGCTGAGCTTTCCTTATGTGTATTTTTTTGTGAAATAGATGAACAGAGGGTGCTGAATGGCGCCCTCTGTGGCGAGGGGGATAACCCCACTCACTACATGACCTTATTCAATCAATCCACGTGCGCGAGGTCACCACGCAACGCCACGCTGGAAACCAGCATCCCCGCGCGGCACTGGAATTTTTCGGTGTCTTTGTACAGGTCGCGCTGGTCGACGCTGGCGATGTTGATCACGGCGTTGGCGTCAGCTTTTTTCGCGGCGTTCTGCAGGGTCGCCAGCGCCGATTGCAGGGCCCAGAAGCAGGCGTCTTCGTCGGACTTGTTCGAGCCGTTGGTCTTGCGGCTGCTGCTCACGGTGTCGAGTTTGCGCACTTGCTTGGGCAGGGTTTCGCCAGCCAGGTAGAACTTCACGCTGCCGTCCAGCAGGCCGGCGTCGGTGGCGCGTTTGACGCCTTCGCGAAAGCTCAGGTAGGTCGGTTCGTCGGCGCCTTGCTTGACGATGCCCAGGTCGTTGACGAACTCGATGTCCGGGTTGATCGACAGCTCCTTGAGTACGTTGTCGCGCAGGCGGTTGACCCAGCGGTTGTAGTTGCCGTGGATCTTGCCGTCCTTGGCATCGAGGCCGTAGCTGCTGCGGTAGTCGATTTCGAACGAAGTCGGGGTGAACGGAATGTCGACTTCGGCGTGATGACGACCGCGTACGGTGATCGCCGCTTTGATCATGCCCGGACGCACCGATTGCACGACCCACTGGCGGTCGTTGAGCGCGGTAACGATGGCGCGGCTCATCTGTTGCTGGGTGAAACCGAGGTTGGGCGAGAACTCTTCCTTGGCGTTGTAAACCGGTTTGCTGGTGCAACCGCCGAGCACAAAAGCCAGTGCCAACAGAGCGGCGATGCGGTGAAACTGAGTCATTCCCTTCACTCCAAACGTGTTGCGGTCAGTGCCAGCGGCGGAAAATCAACGAGGTGTTGACGCCACCAAAAGCGAAATTGTTGTTCATCACGTATTCGTTGCTCATCTGGCGGAATTCACCGCGCAGGTAGTCGAGCTTGCCGCAGTGCGGATCGACCTCGTCGAGGTTGAACGTGTGCACGTACAGGTCGCGATTCATCATCTCGATGCTGAACCACGACTCCAGCGCCCCGCAGGCCCCGAGCGTGTGGCCGAGGAAACTCTTCTGCGAGCTGATCGGCATGCGTTCACCGAACAAACTGCTGGTCGCCAGTGTTTCGGCAATGTCGCCCTGTTCTGTAGCGGTGCCGTGGCCATTTACATAACCGATGGCCTGCGGCGTCAGGCCGGCGTCTTCCAGCGCCAATTCCATGGCACGGCGCATGGTCACTTGTTCCGGGCGTGTGGTGTGCTGGCCGTCGGCGTTGCTGCCGAAACCGACGATCTCGGCGTGGATGTGCGCACCGCGCGCCAGAGCATGTTCCAGCTCTTCAAGGACCAGCATGCCGCCGCCTTCACCTATCACCAGACCATCGCGGCCCTTGTCGTACGGGCGTGGGCTGGTTTGTGGCGCATCGTTTTTCAGGCTGGTGGCGTAGAGCGCGTCGAAGACCATGGCTTCGGTCGGGCAGAGTTCTTCGGCACCGCCAGCGAGCATCAGCGGCAAGCGGCCGAACTTGATCGCCTCGTAGGCATAACCGATGCCCTGACTGCCGCTGGTGCAGGCGCTGGACGTCGGGATCAGGCGCCCGGTGAGGCCAAAGAAGATGCTGATATTCGCCGCTGTGGTGTGCGGCATCATGCGCACGTAGGAGTTGGCGTTGAGGCCCTCGGCCACCGAGTTGAGCAGCATGTTGCCGAACGCCTTGATCTCGTCGGTGCTGCCGGTGGACGACCCGCAGGCCACGCCCATACGCCCGTCCTTGATCGATGCGTCACCGAGCAGGCCGGCGTCGGCCAGGGCTTGTTCCGCCGCGCCGACGGCGAGTCGCGACACCCGGCCCATGCTGCGCAGTTGTTTGCGCGTCCAATGTGCAGGGACGACAAAATCATCGATGGGCCCGGCCAGACGCGTATTGAGCTCGCTGAAGCGATCCCACTCGTCCATCCGCCGAATGCCGCTGCGGTTGGCCGCGAAGTTGCCCGAGATGGTTTCCCAGTCGCTGCCCAGCGAGGTGATGCCGGCCATGCCGGTGACGACAACGCGCTTCATCAGCACAAGCCTCCGTTGACCGCCAGGACCTGGCGGGTGATGTACGAGGCTTCCGCCGACATCAGGAAATTCACCGCACCGGCCACCTCTTCAGGGGTGCCCATGCGTTGTGCGGGGATCATTTTCATCAGTTCTTCCACCGGCACGTTTTCGTCGAGCATCGCCGTGTCGATCAGGCCCGGCGCGACGCAGTTAACGGTGATTTTGCGCTTGCCCAGTTCGATCGCCAACGCTTTCGCCGCACCGATCACGCCAGCCTTGGAGGCGCTGTAGTTGACCTGGCCACGGTTGCCGATCAATCCCGACACCGAAGTGATGCAAACAATGCGACCAGCGGCGCGGCGGCGGATCATCGGCATCATCACCGGGTGCAGGACGTTATAGAAACCGTCGAGGTTGGTGCGCAGTACCACGTCCCAATCGTCGTCGCTCAGCGCGGGGAAAGCGCCGTCGCGAGTCAGGCCGGCGTTGAGCACGACGCCGTAATACGCGCCATGGGTTTCGACGTCGGCTTCAAGAATGCTTTTGCAGGCTTCGCGATCGGCTACATCGAATTGCAGGATGCGCGCGTGGCGGCCCAGCGCTTCGATTTCAGCCTGTACCGCTTGCGCCTCGGCAACGCCGCTGCGGCAATGAAGGACGATGTCGTGCCCGGCTTGCGCCAGGCGCAACGCAATGGCGCGGCCGATGCCACGGCTGGAGCCGGTGACCAGTACGGATTCAGTCATCGTTCGACGCCTTTTTCTGTTCAAGATAATCAGCCGCCGCAGGTGGGCGGAATACATTCAGCCGGGCGCTGGCGTGGATGCCGTCAGCGTTGATATGGCATTCGAACACGCCCATGCCGTTGTCGTCTTCCAGCGAGCGGATGCCGTGAACGGTCAACTCGCTGCCAGCGGCGAACGCGGCGACGTTGCACTCGAACTTGCGCGTGCCGAGCAGGAAGCCCAGTTCCACCGGATTGCCTTTCAATCGTGCATGGCAACCGGCGAAGGCAGCGACGCTTTGCGCCATCAGTTCGATGCCCACCCACGCGGGCAGGCTACCGTCGGGCAGGCTGAACAGGCTGTCAGGTTTGACCGTGAGCCGGGTGTAAATCTGCTCTTCATCGAAGCTGATGATTTGGTCGATCAGGATCATGTCGCCGGCGTGCGGCAGTAATTCGGCGAGCGGCCAGTCGGTCATGGGGCGTCTCCGATAATCAGGCTGACGTTGTTGCCCCCGAAGGCAAACGAGTTGCTCATCAGGTAGCGCGGTGCAATGGACGTCAGGCGTGCGTTCGCAGTCACCCATTTGAGCGGCGGCAGCGCGGGATCGGCCTGGCCATCCCAGACGTGCGGTGGTAGTGCGTGTTCGTGATTGTCGGCACTCAGGCTCAGCCAGCAGAAAGCGGCTTCCAGCGCACCGGCCGCACCAAGGGTGTGACCGGTCATCGGTTTGGTCGATGAGCAGGCCACGCCGTCGGGAAACAGCGTGGCGACGGCCAGGCTTTCCATGGCGTCGTTGTGTTGGGTCGCGGTGCCGTGCAGGTTCAGATAGTTGATCTGCGCGGCTTGCAGGTGGGCGCGACTCAAGGCTTTGTGCATCGCTTGCAGTGCACCGCGGCCGCTCGGTTCCGGGGCGGAAATGTGATGCGCGTCAGAGCTGGCACCCGCCCCGAGCAAGGCGATGGCCGGGCCGTCGCCCCGTTGCTTGCTCATGACGAACAGCACCGCTGCTTCACCGATGTTGATGCCGTTGCGGTTGGCCGAGAACGGATTGCAGCGCTCGTCGGACATGGCTTCCAGCGACGAGAAACCGTTGAGGGTCAGTTTGCACAGGCTGTCGACACCGCCGCACAGCACCGCGTCGCACAGGCCCAGATCAAGCAGGCGCTGTGCGCTCATCAAGGCGCGGGCGCTGGAGGTGCAGGCGGTCGAAATCACATAAGCCGGGCCGCTCAATTGCAGCCAGTCGGCGAGGAAGTTGGCCGGGGCGCCGAGTTCCTGTTGCCGATAGTCATACTCGACCGGGAACTGCTGCTCGCGAATGAAGTGCGCCAGGCCACGACTGGCCTCGTCGATGCCCGAGGTGCTGGTGCCGAGCACCACGCCGATGCGCTCGCGGCCAAAGGTCTGGATCGCCTGATCGATGTCTTCGCGGATCTGCAGCGCGGCTTCCAGCAACAGTTGATTGTTGCGGCTGCTCTGGTCATGAAGCGCTGCGGGAATCGGCGCCAGTTCACCGTGTACCGCCGCTACCGGCAACACACGCTCGGGCACCCAGCCGGATTCACTGCACATGCCCGAGCAATCGCCGGCAAACAGCTTGCGGGCCACTTCTTGCTTGTCGCGACCCAGGGCGCAGATCACGCCGAGGGCATTCAGGTAGGCAGTCATGGCGTCGGTTCACCGAGTGGGGACACGCGATAGTGCGGGCCTTGAGGCAGGTTCACATCGAAGCTCAACGGTTGTGAATAACGAATGTTCCAGCGCGGCGCCAGGGAACGTTGCCCGTCGTGCTGCTGCGCGGCGGGGTAATTGCGTAGCAGTTCGCCGGACGGGGTCAGGGCAAACAACAGCGCGGCGAACAGCTCCCGAGCCTGCGGGTTGGGCGGCAGCAGACCATCGGGCTGCCAATGACCGTCGATCAATTGCTGGCGCGCCTGAGGAATGCCCAGCGGGTCCATCATCGACCAGCGAATGCCGAGGCCCTCGCGCTGGATCACCAAGAGCCAGTCCTGACGCTGATCGTCCTGGAGTTGCTCGATGTGCAATTGCAGGGGCAGTGGCAAAGCAGGGTTGCCCGCCGGCAGTGGCGCCTGGCTGGCGCAACCACTCAACAGGGCCGTTACCAACAATACCAGCCACACCACAACCCCTGTGGGAGCGGGCTTGCTCGCGAAGGCGTCGGCACATCCGGCATCAATGCAAGCTGATCCACCGCTTTCGCGAGCAAGCCCGCTCCCACAGGTCAGGTGTTGCATCAGCAAGCCCCTGCTAATGGTTTTCGGGCGACAACGTTCACCAACGTTTCCTCCCGCTGGCCAAACGGCTTGGGCTTGCGCAATCCAAACCGTTCCAGCAAGCCAAAATCTTTCGAGCGGCTCCACCACAAATACGGGTACGAAACATTGCGCTCGCCAAACTCGAAACCTTGTTCACGAATCATCTGCAGATACTGCGCTGCACTCTTCTGCACATGCATCGGATGGCGGAACAGCCAACGAATCACCCACGTATCAATGTAGGCCTCGGTTGACTCGGCGAACAGCAGATAGCCACCCGGTTTGAGCACGCGATAGAACTCGGCCAGGGCTTTTTCCTGTTCGACCAGGTGATGGAACGTCTGGTGACAGAACAGCAGATCAACGCTGGCATCCGGCACGTTGAGGGTTGCGCAATCACTGCCGATCAACTCGACGTCCAAACCCTGCCGCGCCGCTTCTTCACCGCTCAATTGAAGGCTGTGCGGATCGGCGTCGATACCGATCAAACGTTGCGGGGCGAAGGTCTGGCTCAGGTGGCGGAACGACTTGCCCTGGCCGCAGCCGGCGTCCAGCAGCACCGGGTTCGCGGGCAGCGTTTCGCTGAACAGGCTGCGTAGATCGTTGATCGCTACACGTAACACATGGTGCTGCCAGGTGTGGCTGCGCAGGAACCAGAAACCGAAGCGGGTTTCTTCGACATAGTTGTCGCTCAGGTAACTCATGGGGCGTCCTTTGCACAAAGTTCGGAAATCATCTTCAACCGGCGGCGCGCTTCGCTGACGAACGGGTTGCGCTCATCCCAGGCGTAGCCGGCGAGGATCGAGCAGATCATCCGGCGAATCTCCGCCTGACTGTCTTCATAGAAAATCACGTCCTGAAAGGTGCCGGCGTACCAGCCCTCGACGTAGCAGCGGAAGGTGTCGACGCCACGTTTGAGCGGCTCGGCGAACTCGCGCTGCCAATCGACGGTTTCGCCTTGCAACTGACGGTGCAGCACGGCGGCGGCCATGCTCGCCGAACGCATGGCGATGGTCACGCCCGAGGAGAACACCGGGTCGAGAAATTCCGCGGCGTTGCCGAGCAGAGCGAAGCCCGGGCCATGCAGGGTTTTCACATTCGCCGCATAACCACCGAGGGTTCGCGCCGGGGTGTCCCACACCGCGTTGTTCAGCACACGGGCGAGGCTTGGCGTTTCGGCGATGAAACCGCGCAGGCAGGCATCGAGATCTGCATCGCGACCGGCGAAATGTTCTGCGGCGGCGACCACGCCCACCGAGCAGCGGCCGTGGCTGAACGGGATCGTCCAGAACCAGATATCGCGATGTTGCGGGTGGGTGGTGACGAGAATTTTTTCGCGGTCGAAGGCCGGGTGGTCGATGTGGTCTTCGACGTGGGTGAACACCGCTTGGCGCACCGGGAAATTCGACGGCGCCTCCAGATCGAGCAAACGTGACAGCACGCGCCCGTAACCACTGGCATCGAGCACGAAATCCGCCTCGAGGCGGTACTCACTGCCGTCTTCGCGGCGCACCTCGAGCTGCGGTTTCGCCCGGTCGAAATCGACGCCGACGATGGCATCGCCATAGCGGATTTCAGCACCTTGCAGCGCCGCTTGGTCGGCCAGCAGTTTGTCGAAATCGGCGCGTTGCACCTGGAACGTCGTCGGTTTGCCGTCGGTGAAGGTGTCACTGAAATCGAACGCGCTGTAGCGCTCGCCCCAGGCAAACGCCGCGCCGGTCTTGCGCTGGAAGCCAGCGGCGTTGACGGCGTCGAGCATGCCAGCCTCTTCGACGAAATCCAGGCAATGACTGAGCAGGCTTTCACCGATGGAAAAGCGTGGGAAGTGCTGGCGCTCGATCACCAGCACATCGTGGCCCTTGCGCTTGAGCAGCGCGGCGGCGATGGCGCCGGAGGGGCCAGCGCCGATAATGACGACCTGGCGACGCTGCGTTTCAATGATGGGCATGTGAACTCTCGGGCGCGATGGCGGTGGTATTCAGGGGCGTGTGGACATGACGCCCGGCCCAAGGGGCAAGAATGAAGCTGAAGGCCAGTCCGAGGCTCACTGACAGACCGAAGTTGCTCACCGCCGGTGTACTCGACACCGCCAGCAGACCGAACGACAGCCACGTCGTCACGGCGGCCAGCAACGTGCCGAGCAGGCTGACCGCCACGCCGCCAACCTGCTCACGCATGAGGATCGCGTAATCGACGCTGATGGCCGTGACCAGCAACAAGCCGAACAGACTGAACAGGGTCAGCGGCTGGCCGAGCCAGCCAAGGCTGGCCAGGCTGCACAGCGCAGCGAGCAATGGCAGGGCCACGATGCGCAATGCGCCGCCTAAACCGAACGGCACGATCAGCACCAGCACGATCAACACGCAGGAGGCGAGTTTCAGTTCGGCGGCGCTGACCTGGGTCGCGGCGAAAACATCATTGAGCTTGCCGAGACGATCCACCAGGACAACGCCCGGCAGGTCTTGCGTCTGCACCCGCAACAGCGCCGGGTTGTTCAGGCCTTGCAGGCTGGTCATTGCCGCAACGCCGTGCTCGGTTGGGCCCAGCCACAGCGTGCGATAGGGTTCGCCAAGCGGGCCGGCCAGCGCGGCGTCGATGTCCTTGGCGGGTAGATTTTGTAGCTGTTGCAGCTCGTTTTGCAGCGCGGCGAGGGGCACGCCGAGGTCGAGCAGTGGTTGCCAGTGCTGCGCCAGTTGGCTCAACGCATCACGCACTGTCTGCTGCTGACCTGGCGGGCTGACCAGTTGATCGAGCGCCAGATAACCTTGCAGCTTGTCGAGGTTGACCAGTTGTTGCAGGCGCCCGCTCAGTGCGGCCTGACGTTCGAGCAATTGCTGCTGATTGGCGGCGCGAATCAGGAAGAACTGGCTGGTCGGTTGATAGCCGGTGATGCGTGCAATGGTCTGCGCTTCATCGGTCAGGCGTTGTGGCGTGCCGACCCATTGGCGGATGTCGTTTTTGCTTTGCAGTTGCACCAGGCCGCCGATGCAGAAGGCGATCAGCAGTGCCAACAGCACCGGTGTGCAGATGTGTTCAAGCAGTCGTTCTCGCAGATTCACCAGACGCTCGGCCAGATGCAGTGGCCATTGTGCCGGGCGCAGTTCGACATTGCGCAACAGCGCCGGCAGCAGGCACACCGCCGAGAGGTAGGCACCGAGCAATCCGGCGGCGGAGAACACGGCAATTTGCGTCAGCGCCGGGAAGGGCGTCCACGCCAGTGCCAGATAACCGATGACGCTGGTGATCAGGCTCAATGTCAGCCCAGGCAGGGTCAGACGCAAGGCCGGCCAACTGCGCCAGGGCTTGAAACTCCAGCTCTTGGACAGGTAGTGCAGCGGGTAATCCACCGCAACGCCAATCAGGCTGGAGCCCAATACCAGGGTCATCACATGCATGTGGCCGAACAGCGCCACACACGTCACCGCACCAAACAACATGCCGACCAGCACCGGCATAAATGCCAGCAACACCTGCCATCGGCGGAAGGCGAGCAATAGCAGCAACAGAATACCGAGGGTGGCACCGCCGCCGACCCAGGTCATCTCGCGAGTGGCTTGCTGTTGACCATTGGCCGCGTACAGCAGACCGCTGGCGGCCAGCAGTTGCACACCTGATTCAGCCGCTTGCTCGCGGCTGTTTTGCAGCAGGGCGGCGACTTGCAGCGGCAGGTTCATGTCGAAGGCGTTGCCGGTGGTGCGCGCGCGCAGCATGACCCAGTTCTTGCCGTCGGCATCAGCGACCAATGCACCACTGCCGATGTCCAGTTGCACTGCGCCGTGCTTGGGCTGGCTGTTCTGGATGCGCCCGGTCAGGCCCAGCCAGTCATCCTGACTGGGGACCAGACTGAAGCCGGTAAAGGGGTCGTACAGCGCCTGCACCCGTTGCTGGATGAAGGCGTCGGGATGTTCACTCAGCAATTGCCGATCATCCGCCGAGAGCATCGCCAGCCGACCGTCCAGCAGTTGTTTGCGCAGGGCCGGCAGGTCTGCTTGCAGGTTCCACTGCACGGTTTCAAACAGTCCGCTGGCTTGCCACTGCTCGCCCAGGGTCTGGGCCATGGCCAACGCCTTCTGACGATCAGTGTGGCCGACCAGCACCAGCATTTCGCGGTTGAGCGGTTCCTGCATGCGTTGTTCGGCGCGCAATTGGAGGGCGTCCGGGTTTGTGCCCGGCACCAGTTCCATCAGGTTGGCCGACAACGGCGCACCGTCGCGCCACTGCCAACCGGCCAGTGCGATCACCGCCAGCAGCAGGATCAGAAACAGCCACGGCAGCTTGCGTTCACTCGGCAAAGTCATGTTGCTCCGCGTCGCTCAGCGGTTGGTCGGCGGTGCTGTCCTGCATGCGCAGTACAGTGCTGTCGCCCTGGGTTTCCAGCAGTTCGATGGTTTGCACCAGTGCGCCGCCGTTGATGTTGATCTGGTTGAACACTTGCTTGAGCAATAACGAGCGCGGGGTCAGGGTCAGTGTCCACTTCTGCGCATCGCCGCTCAGGGCCAGTTCGAAATCCCGTTGCAGACCACTGCTATCACCTTGCAATACAGCGAGGAACAAACGGTTCTGTTCGGCCCCGGCGCTTTTGTTCGGCAGCCATTGCCAGCCACTGGCGTCACGCCGGGCAATGCCTTTGGCGCTGATGCGGTAGTCCTGCTGCAGCGGGGTTTTCAGTCGCCAGAGCAGGCCAAGGTTTTTGGCGAGGACGAAACGGCCCTTGCTGACCAGCGGCTGAGGCAGGGCGCGCAGGTGTTTTTCCTGAATGAACTGGCCGTGGATTACGTCCGGTTTGGCCAGTTGCTCGCTGAGCTGTTGCAGGTCGAAGGCGTTGGCCAACGTCGACACGGCCAGCAGCGCCAGCGCGCCGAGACTTCCAAGAAGCAGGTTCATCGCAGCATCCTTTCCACGGCATCGGTGAAGACTTTCGGCGAGGCCAGTTGCATCTCGCGACTGCAGACCTCGACCGCGACCTGCACCGAGCTGGCGCGGGTCAGGCGTTCGCCGGTTTGCAGGTCGGTGATCAGGTAGTTGATCTTCAGACGGTTTTCCCACTCGACCAGGCTGGCGCGCACGTTCAGCTTCTGGCCGAACACCGCGCCACGCACATAGCGCAGTTGCAGGTCGATGATCGGCCAGGCGTAACCGGACTCGACCATGTGTGTGTAGTTGTGGCCGATCTTGTCCAGCAGCGCGCAACGCGCCACTTCGAGGTATTTGACGTAATGGCCGTGCCAGACCACGTGCAGAGTATCGACGTCAAAGAACGGTACGAGGATTTCCGTATCGGCGTGAAGCACTCCGGCACTACGCATGCAACCTCCAGTGTTGCGCGGCGATGCGTTGCAGGCACAGGCGCAGTTCGCCTTCCAGTGCACGGTCTTCGATGACCGGCGGGAAGTCATGGGCAAGTTCCTCGTGCATCGCGGCCAGTGCGGGTGGCAGTGGCCGAGCGTCTGCGGCCTGACCTCGCAGCCACACGCCTTGGTTCGCGGCCAGCAGCGTGGCGGCGGCAACCTGTTCGGTCAGTTCCAGCACGCGGATCGCGTCGCGGGCAGCGATGGTGCCCATGCTCACCTTGTCCTGGTTGTGGCACTCGGTGGAGCGCGAGAAGACGCTGGCCGGCATGGTGTTTTTCAACGCTTCGGCGGTCCAGGCGCTGGTGCCGATCTGCACAGCCTTGAAGCCATGGTTGAGCATCGCCCGATCAGCCGTAGCGCCGGACAGGTTGCTCGGCAAACCGTGGTTGTAACGCTCGTCCACCAGCAACGCCAGTTGACGGTCGAGCAGGTCGGCCACGTTGGCCACGAGGTTTTTCAGGCTGTCCATGGCGAACGCAATGTGCCCGCCGTAGAAGTGCCCACCGTGCAAGACACGTTCGGCTTCGGCGTCGATGATCGGGTTGTCGTTGGCGCTGTTGAGTTCGGTCTCGATGAACGAACGCAGCCAGTTCAGGCTGTCGGCCAGTACGCCGAGCACGTGCGGGGCGCAGCGCAGCGAATAGCGATCCTGCAAGCGATGCAGCGGCGCAGTCGGCGCGTCGATGGCCAGATCCTTGCGCAGCCACGCGGCGACCTGCATTTGCCCCGGATGCGGCTTGGCGGCGAACAGGCGTTCGTCGAAGTGTTCCGGATTGCCTTGCAGCGCCACCACGTTGAGCGCGGTGATGCGCGTGGCCAGTTGCAGCAGATAGTCGGCGCGGGCGTAGGCCAGGCAGGCGAGGCCTGTCATCACAGCGGTGCCGTTCATCAATGCCAGCGCTTCTTTGGGGCGCAACACCAGCGGCGTCCAGCCGAGTTCGCGATGCACATCGGCAGCCTGACGGCGCTCGCCACGAAACATCACTTCGCGCTCGCCGGACAGCGTTGCCGCGACGTAGGACAGCGGCGTCAGGTCGCCGCTGGCGCCGACGGAACCCTCTTCGGGGATCAGCGGCAGGATGTCGTATTCGAGGAAGGCGTGCAGACGCTCCAGCAGTTCAATCCGCACCCCGGAAACACCGTGGCACAGCGACTGCAAACGCGCCGCCAGCACGGCGCGGGTGGCCTGGGCGTCGAGCAGTTTGCCGAGGCCGCAACCGTGGAAGGTGTAGAGATGACGCGGCAACGCTTCGACGTGATGCAGCGGCACCGCGACCACGCAGGAATCGCCGTAACCGGTGGTTACGCCGTAGATCACGCCTTCCTTGTCCAGCAGCGAATCGAGGAACCGTGCGCCTTTGGCGATGCGTTCACGGTAAACCGCGTCGCTCTGCAACTGCACGGGCGCCTGACGGTTGGCCAGGGCCAGCACGTCTTCGATGCGCAAAGGGCGTTCGCCGAAGGTTACCGGCTCATGGGTTGGCGTCGTCATCGGTCTTCCAGAAAGGGTAAAAGTTGAACCATTGTTGCGGCGCTTCGAGGCAATAGTGACTCAGGCGCTGCGCATAGCGGGTCGCCCACTGATGAATGACCTGCTCGCGCTCGCTGCGCTTCCACACTACGGCGTCGGCGAACGGTTCGAGGGTCAGGCGGTAGTGGCCGTCGGGTTGTTTGAGGCACATCAGCAGGTTGACCGGGCATTTGAGCAGACCGGCCAGCAGCCATGGCCCTTGCGGGAACGGCGCCGGGTGGCCAAGGAAATCGACGGTCACGCTGCGCCCACCGTGCAAAGGCACGCGGTCGCCGGCAATCGCCAGCCACTCGCCACGCTCCAGGCGTTCGTGCAGTTGCAGCATGATCACCGGGTCGAGTTCGCTGACCTGAATCAGGCGCAGATTGGTCGCCCCGGCCTCGCCGAGCAAACGGTTGAACTGCTCGGCGTGCTTGGTGTGTACCAGCACATTCATGGTGACTTTTTCGCCGATCTCCGCCAGTGCGCGGCACACTTCGAGATTGCCCAGGTGCGCGCCGACCAGCAGTTGCCCGCGACTGCCGCGCAACTGATTGCGCAGCAGCGCCGGGTCGATGATTTCGATCTGCTCGATTTTGAGTTTGCCGTTCCACACGTCGAGCTTGTCGAGCATCGAATCGGCGAAGGCCATGAACTGGCCGAACACCTGCCAATGGTTCGGCTGCAAGTCTTCGCGCTGGCTCCAGTCGGCCAGGCGTTGCTGGTATTGCCAGGCACTGCGCCGCGCGACTCGCCCAAACAGGAAAAAGTACAGGACGATGCCGTACAGCAATGGGCTCAGCAGCCGACGTCCAAGGACTTTGGCGGCGAGCGCGGTGAATTTCATCAACAGGAAACTGCCGCGTTCCTCGCGGTCGGCCCAGTGTTTTTTGTCGGTCTCGGTATTCATGCGCGCCACCGCCGCCAGAGGATCAGCGGAAAGCGCAGCAACATGCCGAAGAACAACCGGGTGTGCATGCTGGAAATCAGTGCGTTGTCGTGGAACAGACGGAAGTGCGAGACTCCATCCAACGGGTAATGCACGCTGGTTTGCAGCCAGCGCATCGGCTGATTGCGCCACGACAGGCGTACCAGAATGTCCGAGTCGAAATCCATGCGTTTGCCGACTTTCGCCGAGTTGATCAACGCCAGCGTCGAGGCCAGCGGGTACACCCGAAAACCGCACATCGAATCGCGGATCTGCAGCGACAGCGTGTTGATCCACACCATCACGTGGGTCAGGTAGCGGGCATACAAACGGCCCTTGGGCACGCTTTCATCGAACAGCGGATAACCGCAGATCATCGCGTGTGGATGCGCTCGGGATTCTTCGACGAAACGAGCGACGTCGTGCAAGTCATGCTGGCCGTCGGCATCGACCTGCAGTGCATGGCTGAAACCCAGTCTTGCGGCTTCGCGCAGGCCGGTCATCACCGCGCCGCCCTTGCCCTGATTGGCGGTCAGGCGCACCAGAAAAACGTTGTCGCGTTCGGCCAGCCCCTCAAGTACGCGCGCGCAGGATTGCGTGCTGGCGTCGTCCACCAGAATGCACGGCAGGCCTTGGGCGAGCAGGGCGTCGACCACGGTGGTGATCGCGGTTTCGTGGTTGTAGACCGGGATCACAGCGCAAGGGTTATGCATGAGCGGTCTCCAGCAAGATCCGGCCGCTGGAGCAGGTGGCGGTGTCGTTGCGATAGGCGAAATACAGCTTGTTGCGTTCGGGATCGAAGCGCAGGTGCAGTTGAATTTCATCGCCAGGGCGCACCAGTTGCTGAAACTTCAACACTTCCATGCCGGCAAACGTACCGCGCAGGTTCAGCCGTTGGCGGCCGAGGTTCAGCGCCCATTCCACTTGCACCACGCCCGGCAACACCGGGGCTTTGGGGAAGTGGCCGCTGAAATAGGCCAGGTCCGGTGGAACACTGAGTTGCAGGCTCCATTCACCGTCGGTTTCAAGCTGATCCAGCACATCGGGGGCTTTCGGCCGGGGCGCCAGCAGTAGCGCTTCGACATCGGCCTGCGGCAGCTTGCCTTGGCTGTTCAGCGGTAATTGACGCAGCAGACGCCAGCGACGCGGCAGCGCGAGGGCTTCGCAATGCTCGCTGAGGTGCTTGCGCAGGGCTTCGGTGAGGCTGCGGCGGCCATGTTCACGCAGGGCAAACAGGCCCGACTCGCTGAGCACCAGCAAGGCGCCCAACGACGCACGGTTTTCCTGCACCACACCCAGACGCGCTTCCGCGACCCAATCATGGGCGATCAGGGCGTGCTCGAGCATTGGCAGCGAGATGCGTTTTTCTTCCAGTTTGACGATCCGGTCCAGTCGCCCGAGCAGTTCGAAACGACCATCGGCGCCGATGCGCGCAGCGTCGGCGGTGTGTTCGACATGCCCGGCGGGCAGATAGGGTGAGGCAATCAGCAGTGCGCCGTCGTTGTCCTGAGTCAGTTCGACGTCGGCGAAGGGTTGCCACAGCGTTGCGCCCTGACGCCAGGCGATGCCACCGGTTTCGGAGCTGCCGAGGATTTCCGTCGGCCACTGTTGCAGGCGTTGATGCAGGCTCTGTGCGGCTTCTGCCGGCAGCGCGCCACCGGAGGAAAATACCCGGCGCACTGCGCTCAGGGCCGGCCAGTCGAGGTTGTCACCCATGCGCTTGAGCAGCGCCGGGCTGGCGACCCAGGCAAAGGTCGAGTGCTCGCGGCTGGCGCGTTGCAAATCTTCGGAGAAGGCCAGTTGCTTGCGCACGAACGTTCGACCGGCGCACAGCGGCCAGAGCACACGGAACAGCAAACCGTAGATGTGCTGAGTCGCGACACTGCCGATGATGCAGGCTTCACCGAGATCCGCCCCCCAGAGCTGCTCCAGCGCGTGGACTTCATTGGCCAGTTGGCGCAGGGATTTGTCGATGCGCTTGGGCTCGCCGCTGGAACCGGAAGTACACAGGCTCAAGCGGCACTCATCCAGATCCAGTTCCGCGCCGGGCAATGGCGGCTGATCGAAGTCCCCTAAATGGCTGTCACCGCTTTGATCGGTCAGCCACAGGTCGACTTCATCTGACCAGCGCTGACGGGTCTGCGCTTGCAGATCCGAGGGCAGCAACACTTGGACACCTGCGCGCCAGGCGCCTAACAGGGCGATGGCCAGATCGGCGGCGTCTTCCAGATGCACGGCCAAGCGCCGTACACCCTGAGCTTGCAGGCCGGCGGCAACGCGTAGCGCTTGCTCGCGCAGTTGCGCGTGATCGAGTGCAGGTGCGTGGCTGATCGCCCGCGTCGGCAGCGCCTTGAGCAATAACTGCTCAAGTTTTATCCAGTTCATGTACGGCCTCTTACCCGTTGTCGTATCAGCCATTCAATGGCAAACATCAGGCCGATCAATCCGTAGGAAATCAGGCCGGTGTACAACATCCACCAATTCAGCGGCGCCCACAGGGTGAGGAGGGCGGCGCACAAACCGTTGCAGAAGAAAAAGATGCTCCACGCTACGGTGACCTTGCGGGTGTAGCGAATCGCGTTGGCGGGCAACTGCGGTTCACGCAGCCGCGCCAGCCGTTCGACCATCGGTGGGCCGAATTTCAGGCTCAGGCTGAACAGCACCAGCATGAAACCGCTGATCAGCACGGGGTACCAGCGCAGCAGCATTGGGCTGTCGAACACCGCCAGCAGCAGGCAGAACACGATGGCCACGCTGGCCATCCACAGGCTGCCTGGCTTGCGCTCGCCGGTCAGAGCCCGCGCCAGCCACAGGCTGCCCAGCAGCAGTCCGAACTGCCACGGGGCGAAGTGCTCCATGCCGAAATACACCGCAAAGGGGTACAGCAGGCCGGCCAGTAACAGGCCGAGGCCGATCAATCGGCTCATGCGGCCGGTTGAACCAGACGGTAGACCGCCTCGACCACGTCACCCACGGTACGCACCGATTTGAACTCTTCAGCGGCGATTTTCTTGCCGGTCTGGCGTTTGATGTGATCGATCAGATCGACCGCATCGATGCTGTCGATTTCCAGATCCTGATACAGGTTGGAGTCCAGGCTCACACGGGCCGGGTCCAGTTCGAACAGCTCGACCAGGGCATCGCGCAGGGTGTTGAAAATGTCATCACGAGTTTGCATGGTCCGGTCTCAAGCTGCCTGTTTTGCCGTGACGAATGCCGCAAGGCTCGCCACGTTGGAGAAATGGTTACGGGTGTCTTTGGCATCAGCATCGATCTTGATGCCGTATTTTTTCTGGATCGCCAGGCCCAGTTCCAGTGCGTCGACGGAGTCCAGGCCCAGGCCTTCGCCGAACAGTGTCTGATCGTCGTCAATGTCTTCAACGCTGATGTCTTCGAGGCCGAGGGCGTCGATGATCAGCTCTTTAATGTCCCGATGCAGATCGCTCATCTTGGGCGAGCTCCTTAATAAAGTAAGAGTGCAAATAATCGTTGAGCTTGCGCGAGGCCTGCGGTGCAGGCCCTTGCGCTGCGAATGTCTGTGGGTCTATATCGGCGCCGACACGAAAACTGAAGTGCACACGGCGACTGGGGATCCGATACCAGGGTTCGGCTTTGGTCAAAGTGGTCGGGCTGACGGTGATGATCACCGGCGTTAGGATCTTCGCACCCCGCAGGGCAATGGCTGCGGCGCCCCGATGAAAGGCGGGTGCCTGTCCCGGTTGCGTGCGCGTGCCTTCGGGGAAAATGATCAGGGTCTGGCCGTTTTGCAGAGACTCGGCGGCGGCATCGAGCATGTCCATGCTGCCGTCGTTGCTGATGTATTCGGTGCTGCGCAGCGGACCCCGGGTGAAGGGGTTTTCCCACAGGCTTTTCTTCACTACGCAATTGGCTTGACGCACGAGGCCGATGAGAAACACCACATCGATCAGCGACGGGTGGTTGGCGATGATCATTTGCCCCGGTCGGCCCAAACGTTCGGCACCTTGAATGTCGTAGGTCAGCACGCCGGAGCGGGTCATGAACCGTACGAAAAACCAGAACAGCCGACTGACGGTCTGCCTCGCACGCTGGCGGTGGGCCAAGGCATCGCCGGGCAGGCAGGCGAGCAGCGGAAACACCAGTACGCGCAGGCACAGTCCACCGAGACCGAACAGCGCGAAACTGGCGGCGGTGGCGAGCAGGCGCCAGTAATAGGCGTCACGTTTTTTCTCGGTCATGGGTTGCGTTGCCAGGTCCATAGACGATTTTTCCAGGCATGCTGGCAAAGGGGTTGCTGGCCGAGCAGGGTGCGCAACAGACTCAGTGCGTGGGGCCATTGTGCTTTGGACAGTGCTTGCGAGGTGCTGTTCAGGCTCAGCCGCCAGTCGGTACCGGGGGTCAGCAACAGACCGAGTGCGTACGGAAACGGCACATCGTCGATCCACTGCCAATAGGCTTCGGGCGGCTGTTCTTCGGTGATCACCAGCAACACCGCCGGGGCGCCTTCGTTCAGCAGAGCGGCGGCTTCAAGCATGCCGTGTTCGAGGCCGTCGCCCGCAGCGGCGAGGGCCGTCATTTCGCTGGTTTCGCCACGCATGATCGACCACAGGCCGATGATCGCGTTGTGCACCGACAGGCTGAACTGGGTCGGTGACAGCGGTTCGTCTTTGGCAAGATCACTGAGAATTTCGTAGGTGCGCGGGGTTTCGCCGTGGCGGGAGACGAACACCAGTGGCAGGTGTTCCCGTCCGTCGGCCAGCGGCCAGCCAACACTGAAGGCCATTCGGGCGAGGCGACTGAGTCGGCGCCGCTGCATGGCCGGCAAGAACGATACATCGGGCGCGGCATCACTGCTCTGGAGCTCGACCGGTTGTCGGCTCCAGGCCTGCCAGGCGTCCACGCTGTCGAGCCCCGGGGCCCACGCGCGCCATTGGGCGATGTTGAAGTTGATCACGGACGCTCATCCCGCCCCTGCGGGCTTCTGTTGACGCATTTTGAGTCGCCAAAGCCGCGGCGCAGATGAACCGACTGCGCTGGAGGTGGCGTGGCGCTTGGCGCCGGGTGGCGCGCATTATCCCGGTGCAAGGAGTGTGTAGCAAATGCTGGTTACATTTTGTGCAATGAAATGTACCGAGTGGTTTGCGACAAAACTGTCACTTGGCCATTATTCACATTGAATGCAGTCTGTCTGTCGGACATGTTGGTGTTTGATGGCGGTTTTTACGCTGCCTGTCGCCGGATATTGATGTATGACCTTGTAGTCCGTGTCGGTGAAGGTAGCGAAGCACGGTCGCCCGCATCTACACTCGGTCATTCTTTGATACACGGAGGTTTTGTCATGCGGCGCGTGGTGTTCAATCAGAAAGGTGGTGTAGGCAAATCCAGCATTGCCTGCAATCTGGCGGCGGTCAGCGCCAGCGAGGGTTATCGCACGCTGTTGGTGGATCTCGATGCCCAGGCCAACTCCACTCAGTATCTGACGGGGCTCACTGGCAACGACATCCCGATGGGTATTGCCGATTTCTTCAAGCAGACCCTGTCCTCGGGGCCCTTCTCGAAAAAGAATCAGGCGGATATCTACGAAACGCCGTTCGACAACCTGCACATCATCACCGCGACCGCCGAACTCGCGGACTTGCAGCCCAAGCTCGAAGCCAAACACAAGATCAACAAACTGCGTAAGTTGCTCGATGAGCTGTCGGAAGATTACGACCGGATCTACCTCGATACGCCGCCGGCGCTGAATTTTTATGCGGTATCGGCGCTGATTGCCGCAGATCGCGTACTGATTCCCTTCGATTGCGACAGCTTCTCGCGTCAGGCCCTGTACGGCTTGCTCGCGGAAATCCAGGAGTTGAAGGAAGACCACAACGAAGGGCTGGAAGTCGAGGGCATCGTGGTCAATCAGTTCCAGGCCCGGGCGAGTCTGCCGCAGCAGATGCTTGATGAACTGATCGCAGAAGGATTGCCGGTGCTGCCGGTGTATCTGAGCAGTTCGGTGCGCATGCGCGAGTCGCATCAGGCCAGCACACCGCTGATCCACCTCGATCCGCGACACAAGCTGACCCAGCAATTTGCTGAACTGCACAACCTGCTCGAAGACGCCTGAGGTTCTGAGACACACTTAGTCCCTGGTACGGGCGAGCTTGCTCGCGAAAGGGCCGTCACATTCAATACTTTAGTTGACGGATCCGACGCCTTCGCGAGCAAGCCCGCTCCCACATGGGGTGTTGGGGTGTGTCAGATCCCTTGGCTGCGCAGCCAGCTCATCAACTGCGGCAGCGCAAACGCGCCACTCTGACGCGCCACTTCCCGGCCGTTCCTGAACAGAATCAGACTCGGAATCGAGCGAATCCCCAACTGCGCCGACAACTGCTGATTCGCCTCGCTATCAAGCTTGGCCAGCCGGCACTTGCCCGCCAACTGCGCCGCCGCCTGCTCGAACACCGGCGCAAACGACTTGCACGGCCCGCACCAGTCGGCCCATACGTCAACCAATAGCGGCAGATCGCCCTTGATCTGGCTGGCGTAGTCGCCTTGCTTGAGTTCGAACGGTTTGCTCAACAGCACCGCGGATTTGCAGCGGCCGCACTTCGGCTGGTCGGCGAGGCGCTCGGCGGGGATGCGGTTAAGGCCGTTGCAGGAGGGGCAGGGGATCAGGAGTGGGTTGGTCATGTTCGGCTCGGAGAAGGTTTACGATGCGTACGCCTTATCTGGAGACGCACGAATCGCTTATCAAGATGGAGTCCAGCCCTTTAAGAAGAACAACTGATCTCCAAATGCTTGCCCCACTCCGGCGGCCGCTCTGCATAACTCTCCATCCCCGGCTGCTCCTCGAACGGCTTGCTCAGCACCGCATGCAAACGGCGCACCTCTGAGTAATCCCCTTGCTCAGCCGCATCGATGGCTTTCTGCGCCAGATAATTGCGCAGGATGTACAGCGGATTCACCGCGTGCATCCGCGCCCGGCGCTGTTCCTGATCACGCGTGCCTTCGCGGGCAACCCGCGCCACGTAACGCTCGCCCCAGGCATCGAAACCCTTGATATCGACGAAGTCGTCACGCAAGCGGGCGAGGGCCTGTTCCGGTGAGGTTTCACCCAAATGGCGGAAGAACAGCGTGTAATCGACGCCGCTGTTCTGCATCAGTTGCAGCAGGTTTTCCAGCAGCAATTGATCGTCATCTTCAGCGGTGGTGAAACCGAGTCGACGGCGCATCAGGTCCAGGTAATGCGCTTGAAACAGCGGCAGGTACAGGCCCAGGGTTTCGCGCAGGGCTTCGACGCTGATGAACGGCGTCAGCGCCTGAGCCAGTGCGCTGAGGTTCCACTGGCCGACGGGCACTTGATTGCTGAACGAGTAGCGGCCCTGATCGTCGGAGTGGTTGCAGATGAAGTTGGCGTCGAAATCATCAAGGAAGGCGAACGGGCCGAAGTCGAAGGTGATGCCAAGGATCGACATGTTGTCGGTGTTCATCACGCCGTGGCAGAAGCCGTAGGCCTGCCATTGGGCGATCAGTTCGGCGTTGCGCTCGACGATTTCGCGGAACATCGCCAGATACGGTTCCGGTTGTTCCAGGCATTCGGGGAAATGCATCGCCAGTACGTGCTCGCCGAGTTGCTTCTGCTGCTCGGGGCGCTTGGTGTAGTAGAAATATTCGAAGTGGCCAAAGCGGATGTGGCTCGGCGCCAGACGCAGCACCATCGCCGCGCGCTCCTGCTTTTCGCGCCAGACCGGTGTGTCGGAACCGATCACGCAGGCTGCCCGCGACGAAGGAATGTTCAATGCGTACAGCGCTTCGGAAGCGAGGAACTCACGGATCGACGAACGCAGTACCGCACGGCCATCGCCCATGCGCGAAAACGGCGTCTGCCCGGCGCCCTTGAGGTGCAGGTCCCAGTGTTCGCCCGCCGCGTTGCAGACCTCGCCCAACAGCAAACCGCGCCCATCGCCCAGTTGCGGCGTATAGCCGCCGAACTGATGCCCGGAATAGATCATCGCCCGAGGTTCAGCGTCGGCCCACAGTTTGTGGCCGCCAAACAATTGGGCGAATTCCTCGGTTTCAGCCGTTGCCGGGTCGAGGTCCAGCAATGCCATGGCCGCGGCACTGGCGACGACCAGACGCGGATTGTCGATCGGCTCAGGCAGCACGTGGGCTGAGAACGCATCGCCCAGGCGGGCGAAGCGATTGTCGAAGGTCAGTTCGTCGAGGGCTTTCAAGGGCCGGCTCCAGCAGAATGTCCGAGCATTCTGCTGGGATTAGACCGGTTAGTCGAGTTTGGCCGGCGGCGGCTCTTGCAGTGGTTTTTCCCCGCCGACACCCGGCAAGGCGGTTTTGGTTTCCGGCTCGGCCGGCACCAGCTTGTATTCCTGGCCCTGGAGATTCTTCAGGTAAATCTCCATCTGGCGGAACGAGATGTTGATGTGATGCGTCTTGAACTCGCGGTTGATGAAGCGGTTGACCTCATCGATCACCGGGTTGCGGTCACCGAGATCGCGCACATGCATGCGCAGTTCATGGTCGAGGGTGCTTTCACCGAAGTTGAGGAAGTACACGTGCGGCTCGGGTTCTTTGAGCACTCGCGGGTTTTCCCGGGCGGCCTTGAGGAGCAGTTCCTTGACCAGGTCCAGGTCCGAACCGTAATCCACCCCCAGCTTGAGTGTGACCCGGGTAATGGTGTCGGTCAGCGACCAGTTGATCAGTTGCCCGGTGATGAACGTCTTGTTCGGGACAATGATGTCCTTGCGGTCGAAGTCGGTGATGGTCGTGGCGCGGATGCGGATTTTGCTCACCGTGCCCGACAGGTTGCCGATGGTGATGGTGTCGCCGATCCGGACCGGTCGTTCGAACAGGATCATGATGCCGGAGATGAAGTTGGCGAAGATCTCCTGCATGCCGAAACCGAGGCCGACCGACAGCGCCGCCACCAGCCACTGCAACTTGTCCCAGCTCACGCCGAGGGTCGACAGGGTCGAGACGAAGCCGACACCCGCGATCACATACGACAGCAGCGTCGTCGTCGCGTAGGCGCTGCCCTGGGCCAGATTGAGTTTCGACAGCACGAACACTTCAAGCAGGCCCGGCAGGTTGCGCGCCAGCGCGAAAGTGATGCCGATGATGATCAGTGCGCCGAGCATGTCGCCGATGCTGATCGGCACCATGCTCATGTTCGAGCCGGTGCCGCTGGTGTATTCGTAGAGGGTGATGTTGTCCAGGTACGAGAACACCGAGATCAGGTCCGACCAGACCCAGTACAGCGCGGCGATGAAACCGCCCAGCAGCGCCAGACGGATCAGGCGCAGCGACTGTTCGTTGACCTTTTCGATGTCCAGGGTCGGCTCTTCGATCACCGCTTCGCCTTCGCCGGCTTCTTTTGCGGCCTGGCGTTTGGCCAAGGCGCGCTGGTAAGCCAGACGCCTTGCTGCAACCGCCAGGCCACGGACGAAGGTGGCTTCGATCACCAGCCAGAACATCAGCAGATAGAGGGTGTTGATCAGGCGATCACTGAGTTTCAGGGCGGTGTAGTAGTAGCCGAAGCACACGGCGGTGAACAGGGCGATCGGCAGCAGGGTGAACATCACGCCGAGGGCTTTGCGAAACAGCGAGGTGTTTTCGTGGGCCGGGCTGCTGATCAGCAGACGACTGAGCAGCCATGCCATCAGGGCGTAGCAAATCAACACCACCGGCATGCCGAGTACGTCGTCGGCCAATGCTGCCGGTTGCAATTCGGCCACGGCGACCACCGCCACCAGCGCCAGGACCACCAGCCCCAGTCGCCGTACCCAGCCTTGAAGGAATTCGACCTGCGGTTTTTCCCAGCGAAAGTGCAGCTCCGCCACGCCGCCCGGCGCAAGAATCCGGTAAGCGGTGTAGAACACCAGCCACGCCTGCCCCATTTGTATCAACGCCGCGCCCATGTTGGTGTTCTGTCCGCGTGCATCGATCTGCAAGGCCAGACCGCACAGTGCTAGACCGAGCGCCACCGGCATCGCCAGCAGAATATTGATCAGAATCGCCTGCGGGGTATGCCACTGGCTGTCGCGTTTGAAGTGACCGATGTCCTGGTGAACCTTGTTCAGGCGCGCATACAGGTTTTTGCGGCGCAACAGCAGCGCGCCGATCAGCAGCGCCAGCGGCAGGAACAGCAACGGTCGCTGGGTCAGGCCGTCGGCCAGTTCGCTCAGGCTGGAAGCCCACGGCAGGGTGTCGACCTGACGCTTGAGGCGCTCCGGCACGCCGCGCATCCATTCCAGATCCAGCGGTTTGTTGCTCGGGATCCAGAACATCTGCTCGTCGAGGGTCGCGCGCAGGCTTTGCGCGGTGCTCAGCAGTTGCTTCTGATTGAGTTGCAGGGTGATCGATTCGTTGAGCACCGCGCTCAGTTCACGGTTCAGGCGCTCCAGCAAGTCGGCGCGGGTGTTGGCCAGATCCAGCAGGCTTTTGCGCAGTTGCGGGGTGACTTGTTCCGGCGGCTGGGTGGACAGCAGGTTATCGACGTAGGTCGACGGATTGCTCAGCAGCTCACGCTGTTGGCTGACTTCGAACTGATACAGGCGAATGTCGGCAATCTGGTCCGCCAGATCGCGGTCGACCTTCAAACGCGGCAGCGCCTGTTTCTGCTTGTAGAGAATCTTCGACAGCAACAGGCTGCCCTTGAGCACGTTGATCTGCTCGTCCAGAGCCGAATCGCTTTGGGTAAGGGTGTCGAGTTGCTGTTTGGTTTGCAGATTCTGCTGGGTGACCTCGTTGAGGCGGTCGGTGCTTTTGAGCAAGTAGTCCGAGAGCTTCAGGTTGGCCGTGCTTTCGCTGGCGAGCAGGCTGCTGCCACCGGCCTTCTGCGCTTCGATCGACTGCTGGGTGACGGTTTCCTGAGACTGCGCCAGACGTTTCTGGTTGATCAGGGTTTGCAGTTCCTGAATCTCGTGGTCGAGGCGGTCGGATTTCTCCGAGAGCAGGTCGTGCCGGGAATTGCCCAGATCCTGCAACTGGCTGTTGCCGGCCAGTTCCTGACGGCGCAGCGGGATCAGCGCGTTCAGCGCCGCCAACTCAGCGTTCAATTGGTCGCGTTGCTCGCCGCTGATGGTTTTACCGCTGTCCTTGCCGGACTTGAGGATGTTGTTGATCTGCTGAATGCGCGTCTGGCTGGCTGAGATTTCCGCCTGGGCGCGCTCGGGACGAGTCTGCGCAGTGATGATCAGGCTGTTGGCGTCGGCCAGGGCTTTTTGCAGATCGCTCTGCTGGGTGGAGCGATCGGTGAGGATCTGTTCCAGTTGCTGAATCGACTCCTTGGGGAAACGCTGCGCCACCGGCACCACGCTACTGGCCTTGAGGCGCGTCAGTTCACGGGCGTTTTCGATGGTCTGTTTTGGCGCGGTCGCGAGTTGTTGCTTGAGGTCGATCAGTTTCTGTTCGTAATCACTTTTGTTGTTGAGCTGGTTGAGCGTGTTCTGCAGAACGGTTTGCAGGGTCTTTTTATCGGCATCCGGCAGTTTGCTGTCGGCGAGTTTATCCAGGCTGGCCTGCACGGCGTCGCTGGACGGCGGTTCGGCGGCGTAAAGCGGGCCGACAGTAAGACTCAGGCCCAGCAGGGCCGCGATAAACAAGGAGCGCAGGGTAGGCATAGAGACCGGTCAAGCAAGTGATAGTGGGCGCAGTTTAGAGGAAGAGTCCGGGGCCCGGGCGACTTCCTTCGGGGAATCTGACGCCCACTTTGCCAATCTTGTTCCCGTCCATGACCGCGACGGTCCAGTGGGTGTTGTTCCACTCCACCTGGTCGCCCACGATGGGCGCGCCGCCGACCTTGTGGGCAATGAAGGCACCCAGGGTCATGTCGGGATCGATGCCCTCGGCCGGCAAGCCGTAGAGGGCTGCAACCGCTTTAAGCTGGGCGTCTCCTTCGAGCACGAAGTCGCCGAAGAAACGCAGGTCGAGGCCGCGTTGCGGTGCCTGACTGAAGAGTTTTCCGAGGGCCGGCAAGTTGTGTTCATGGCCGATAACACAGAGCAAATCATCGACCTCCAGCACCGTACTACCCGACGGATGGAGCAGTTGCTGACCACGGAAAAGGGCGGCAATACGCGTGCCTTCGGGCATTTTCAGTTCACGCAGGGGCGAACCGATGCACCATTTCTCCGCACCGAGCTTATAAACGAACAGCTCCCACTCACTGGTGATATGCACTTCCAGCGCGGACCGAGAGATCGGCGCGGGCTCGGGCGGCACCGTGACCTTGAGCCATTTGGCGACCCACGGCAGGCTCGTGCCCTGCACCAGCAGCGACACCAGCACGATGAAAAACGCGAGGTTGAAGTACAACTGCGCATGGGGCAGCCCGGCCATCAGCGGGAACACCGCCAGAATGATCGGCACCGCACCGCGCAGACCAACCCAGGAAATGAACGCTTTTTCGCGGCCATGGAACGCCTTGAACGGCAGCAGACCCACGATCACTGACAGCGGCCGCGCGAACAGAATCATCCACAGCGCCAAGCCCAGCGCGGGCAGGGCAATCGGCAGCAAATCGTGCGGCGTCACCAGCAAACCCAGTACCAGGAACATACCGATCTGTGCCAGCCACGCCATGCCGTCGAGCATGTGCAGGATGCCGTGGCGACTGCGCACCGGACGGTTACCGAGCACCAGGCCGCACAGGTAAACCGCGAGGAAGCCACTGCCGTGCAGCGCGTTGGTCAGGGCGAACACCGCCAGACCACCGGCGATCACCAGAATCGGATACAAGCCGGCGGCGAGGTTGATCCGGTTGACCAGTTGCAGCATCAGCCAGCCACCGCCCAGACCGATCACGCCACCGATGCCGAATTCGCGGATCAGGTGGGTCAGCAGGCTCCAGTGCAAGCCCGTCTGGCCGCTGGCGAGCATGTCGATCAGGGTCACGGTGAGAAACACCGCCATCGGGTCGTTGCTGCCGGATTCGATTTCCAGGCTGGCCGACACCCGTTCGTTCAGGCCTTTGCCGCCGAGCAGCGAGAACACGGCGGCGGCGTCGGTTGAGCCGACGATGGCGCCGATCAGCAAGCCCTGGATCAGGTTCAGATCGAACAGCCATGCGGCCGCCATGCCGGTCAGCCCGGTGGTGATCAGCACCCCGACCGTGGCCAGTGACAGCGCCGGCCATAACGCCACGCGGAAACTTGAAACCCGCGTGCGCAAGCCACCGTCGAGCAGGATCACCGCCAGTGCGAGGTTGCCGACCAGATAGGCCGTCGGGTAGTTATCGAAAATGATCCCGGCGCCATCCACCCCGGCGGTCATGCCGACCGCGAGAATAATGACCAGAATCGGGATGCCGAGACGGGATGAAAGTGAGCTGACGAGAATGCTCGCACCTACCAGCAACGCGCCGATCAAGAACAGGCTGTTGATGGTCGTCGCATTCAAAGGCAGTACTCCAGAAGCGTGAAGACGGGCACAAACTGACCATGCAGTCTGCGTGCCAGCGATTCTAACCTGTTGAAATGTGATGCTGTCAAAAAGGTTTTTACACCGAGGATGCCAGATCGTTCCCACGCTCCGCGTGGGGATGCCTCAATGGCCGCTCTGCGTGCGCGTTGGGGCGCGGAGCGTCCCGGGCTGCGTTCCCGCGCAGAGCGTGGGAACGATCAGTGCAGTGACGGCCATTGGCGCCGATCTTGCCGTTAGAGGCTGAAGCGCCCAACCATGTTGTTCAGATCCAGCGCCAATCGCGACAGCTCGTTGCTCGCCGCACTGGTCTGATTCGCCCCGGTGGCCGATTGCACCGACAGATCGCGGATGTTCACCAGGTTGCGATCCACTTCCCGTGCCACTTGCGCCTGTTCTTCGGCGGCGCTGGCGATCACCAGGTTGCGCTCGTTGATCTCGACGATGGCGGTGTTGATGGTGTCCAGCGACATTCCGGCACCACGGGCAATGTTCAGGGTCGATTCGGCGCGTTCAGTGCTGTTACGCATCGAGTCCACGGCGTGTTCGGTACCGCTTTGAATGCTGGCGATCATGCGTTCGATTTCGCTGGTCGACTGCTGAGTGCGATGGGCCAGGGCGCGAACTTCATCAGCCACTACCGCAAAACCACGCCCCGCCTCACCGGCACGCGCCGCTTCAATCGCCGCGTTCAGGGCCAGCAGGTTGGTCTGGTCAGCCAGACCACGGATCACGTCCAGCACTTTGCCGATGTCGCGGGATTCGTTGGCCAGGTCGCCGATCAACGTCGCGGTGCTCTGCACGTCGGCGCTCATGCGTTCGATGGCGCTGACGGTTTCCTGCACCAGGTCACGACCGTCGCCGGCCGAGGTAGTGGCGTTCTTCGAGGCTTCCGAGGTGCTGACCGCGTTGCGGGCAACTTCTTCAACCGCGCTGGTCATCTCGTTGACCGCGGTGGCGGCCTGTTCGATTTCATTGTTCTGCTGAGTCAGGCCACGGGCGCTTTCGTCGGTGACACTGTTGAGCTCTTCAGCGGCGGAGGCCAACTGCGTGGCCGAACCGGAAATCCGCTGCAGGGTGTCGCGCAGCTTGGACTGCATCTTGGCCATGGCCGCCAGCAGGCGCCCGGCTTCGTCGGAGCCGTCAACGTGGATCGGCTGGGTCAGGTTGCCTTCGGCGATGGTTTGCGCCGCTTCCAGAACCTTGGCAATGGGCTTGGTGATGCTGGTGGTCAGCAACCAGGCGAACAGCAAGGTCAGACCGGTAGCGATTACCAGCAGGGCGACCACCAGGTCGAACGCTGTAGCGTACTGCTCGGCCGCTTGCTCGTTGGTGTCGCGCACCTGTTTGTCGTTGATCTGCATCAACGTGTTAAGGGCGGTGTTCATCGCTTCGGAGTTGTTCAGCAACTCGGTGTTGAGCAAGTTGCGCAACTCATCCACCTGATTGTTGCGCGACAGGTTTTTCATCCGCTCTTCGATCTGGCGGTATTGCCCCTGCAACTGCACGTATTGATCATAGGTCGCACGCTCCTGAGCGCTGCCGATCAACGGCTCGTAAGCTGCCTGGGCCTTGCGGATCTGCGCGTTGCGCGTGTCCAGCAACTCCATGGTCTTCTGCTGAACGTCCGGTTCGCGGTTCACCAGCAAACGGTACGAGAGCACGCGCAGACGCAGCGTCAGTTGTGTGAACTCATCGAGGTTCTTGATGCTTGGCACGCTGTTGGAGGTGATGTCCTCGGCGGCGCCGCGGATTTTGCTCATCTGGTTCAGGGCGAACACGCCCAGGATCAGCATCAGGCCGCCGATCAAGGCAAAACCGGTGAAGGCCCGAGGGGCGATATTCATATTGCGAAGGGACATGTGCGGATACCGAAAAGGGCCGCATCCATGCGGGCTGAAACTGCTGTATGGATGACTTATCGGTCATGCGACTAAAGTCTTGAACCGGTGTGCGTATTTGTCGCACAGCCCCTCTGGCGACGAAGTGCAGGAACCAGATCGGCAGATCACAGTCTTTTAAACTCGCAGGAACGGTCGCCCACCAGGAAAATCAAGGCTTTGCGCCGGTTTAACCCTGGCATCTGTGGTGACTTTTCTTTATCGTACGCGCCCTTTGAAAAACGCTTGGAAGATCAAAATGTTGGAAGCATCCCTCAGTCAATTGGAACAGCTCGTCAGCGAACTGGTGCAACAGAACCAGACCCTTGCGCAAACCAACCAGACCCTGGCTACGGAACTGGCCCAGGCCAAGGATGAAAACGAGAGCCTGCAACTGAACCTGATGGAGCAGGAAGAGAAGCACGGCGCCACCGCAGCGCGCATCCAGGCACTGGTTGATCGCGTCAACGCAGGTCCCGTCAGCGCATGAACCACCAGACAGCAGGGGTAAAAGTCATCTCCATTCTTGGGGAGGACTATTCGATCAAGGCACCGGCCGGGGAAGAACAGACCCTGCTGGACGCGGCCATGATGCTCAAGGCTGCGCTGGAAGACACCAAACGCAAATACCCGACCCTGATCGGTGATCGTTTGCTGGTGCTGGCGGCAATGAATCTGTGCTCGCAGCAGATTGAAATGAAGAAGCAGCACCAGGAAGAACTCGACCGTTACCAAGAGCAAGTCAGCGCCACGGTCGACACCATCGCCAAGACCATCAATCAGGGCTGATGGCGTTGCGCACAACCAAAGAATAGATTGTCGGTTTAGTTGTATACAATCGGCATGGCTGTTGCATTGTTTCGGCCACTTATTCTTTGGGGGTGCTCCATGCAGTTGTGGCGACGCAGTATTCAATGGCAGCTGATTCTCAGCATGGGCACCGCCCTGCTGGTCAGTATCCTGATCGTGGTTGGCATTTATACCCTGGTTGTCAACCGCCTCGCCCAGAGCTATCTGGTCGAACAAGCGTTGCCGTCGAGCATCGAAGCGACGCGCAACGACATCGAACGTATCCTCGTTCAGCCCCTCACCGCCGCTAAAGACATCGCCAGCAATTCCATGGTCCGCGACTGGCTGGCCAATGGCGAAGACAGCAGCAAAACAGCGGCCTTCGCGCAGTATCTGGAGGGCATCCGCGCCGAACACAAGGCATTTACCGCTTTGATCATCGGCACCGACTCCAATCATTACATCACCGAAAAAGGCCTGGATCGCACCCTCAGTCGCGCCAAACCGGCCGATGCCTGGTTCTATTCCTTCCTCGACAGCACTCAGCCGCGCACCCTGAATATCGACAACGATGGCGCCACCGGAGAGCTGGCACTGTTCATCGATTTGAAGGTCGAGCAGGCTGGCAAAGTGGTCGGCGTCGCCGGACTTGGACTGAGCATGAAAGAGCTGTCGGAGCTGATCCACAACTTCAGCTTCGGCGAGCACGGCAAGGTCTATCTCGTGCGTTCCGACGGTTTGATCCAGGTCCATCCCGAGGCGCAGTTCAGTGGCAAACGCACCCTCGCGGAGCAGATCGGTGCGGCGGCGGCGCAATCAGTCCTCGGTCAAAAAAATGCGGTCAGCAGCAGCTTCCAGCGTGATGGCGAGGACTTCCTTGCGTTCAGCCTGCCTTTGCGCGATCTGGGCTGGACGTTGGTGGCCGAAGTGCCGCAGTCGCAGATCTACGCTGAAGCCCGGCGGGCGATGTGGCTCAGTGGCGGCATCGGGCTGGCGGTAGCGCTGGTGTGCCTGGCGCTGGTGGTGTGGTTGGCCCAGGGCTTGGTGCGACCGATTCGTCAGGTAACAGCCGCGCTGGTAGCCATCGGTAGCGGTGGTGGAGATTTGACCCACCGGTTAGATTCCAGTCGCGCCGATGAGCTGGGCGATCTTGCTCGCGGTTTCAACCGCTTCCTCGACAGTCAGCGCGGGATGATTGGCGAAGTGCTGGCCACCAGTGAGCGTTTGCGCACCGCCGTCGGCCAAGTAGCCAAGGTTGTGGATAACACCGCCGAGCGCTCTGGTCGTCAGCAGGAGATGACCGACATGGTCGCCACCGCCGTCCATGAAATGGGCCTGACCGTACAGGAAATCGCGCAAAACGCTGGCAACGCAGCGCTCGCCTCGCAAACGGCGCGCGATGAAGCCATGCAAGCGCGAGAAGTGGTCGGCGGCTCCATCCGGCATATAGAAAGCATGTCTGACGAGATCGGTGTGGCAGCGGGCGCTGTGGGAGAACTGGCGCATCAAGTGGCGTCGATCGACTCGGTGCTGGCGGTGATTCGCGGGGTCTCCGAACAGACCAACCTGCTGGCGCTCAACGCCGCCATTGAAGCGGCGCGCGCCGGGGACATGGGGCGTGGTTTTGCGGTGGTGGCGGACGAAGTGCGTACCTTGGCACGCCGCACGCAGGCATCCACCGACGAGATTCAGCAGATGATCGGCAACCTCAAGCAGGGCGCAGAAAACGCCGTGTCATCGATGCGCACCGGGCAGGCCGCGACCGGCACCGGGGTTGAGTCGAGCCAGCGTACCGGGGCCTCGCTGACCGCGATTACCGGTCAGGTCGAGCGCATCAGCGACATGAACCATCAGGTGGCGACAGCGACGGAAGAGCAATCGGCGGTGACCGAAGAGATCAACCGAAACGTACAGGGCATTTCCGATCTGGCCCGGGCCACGGCGGGGGAGGTTCGGGCGTGTCGTGAGGATTGTCAGATGCTGCAGAAGCTGGCGGATGATCTGGCGCGGCAGATGGGTGGGTTCAAGTTGAGCTGAGTTCAGCCTTTTTTCAAAAGGACCGGCGCGCCTGGTATGGCGCGTCGGCGTGACCTTGGATCAGTTGTTTCACGCCAGAAGAATTTCCCGTCCGTAAAAGTCGATGCCACCAATAGTCTCCATGTAGAAAACGCGTTTCTCTTTGACTGTCCGCATGGCTTGATTGACGACATAGCTATCACCCACCGCCAGGGTCCTGAACATGTCGTCCTTGCTGAAGTCCGTCACGCTGACATAGCTGTTGTTCGGAGCGATGACGGTAACTTGATACCGCTCGCCTCTGAGGGTGTAACGTTTTCCGGTGATTCGCACTGCCTGGGGATCTTTCACAACATCATTGATTCTGGCGGAAAGTAGAAACTGGTCTTCAGTGAGATTCACATAAGGATCGATTTCGGTGACGGCCGTTTCATCGTTCAGCCCCGCACCGCCATAGACCACCGACCGCCATTGGTTGGCACTGAGCCGGGTGTAGTCTTTGTAAGAAACCCGGTTGGTGGTTTCGTACCGGTCTTCAGCACAAATGATCTCAAACATTCCTGCCGCCGTCGTTTCAACGCTCGGCGCGCCATTGTCGGGCGAGGTCGTGAGACTGATCTGCGACTTTTCATCCGAGAGGCGGTGATGGTTTTTGCTGATGACAATGGACTCGCTAGAATCCTTGTTCGTCCACACCGTACCGCTGCGCGCAGGCGCTTGGGAGATAGCGGCAAGGACGCAATAGTCCAGTGTCACAAGACCTGAGAGTTTGACGGTTTGGTCTACGAGAACATGTTCGCTCATGGTGTTTACTCGGATGAGGTAAGGGAAGCGGACGTTGGTGTCCGTACCTGCCGGGCAACTGCAAACTACATGTCGGGCGAAAACAGCCTATCTCCAGTTCCCGCTCTTCACACCTGTAAAACCTGACAGGTGTGAAGAGCGTTGAAGTGTGTTTGGGACATCGCATGGGCGATGATTCAGAACCAGGCGTCCTGCATGCCCAGACACGTTTCATCCCGCGCCTCGAGCAACGTCAGCTCATGGTGGCAGCCCGGCACTTCCCACGTCAGGAAATACCGCGCCGCCTGTAACTTGCCCTTATAAAAATCAGCATCCGCCGCCTGACCTTTGGCCAGGCCTTCCTCGGCGCGAATCGCCTGCTCCAGCCAGCGCCAGCCAATCACCGTGTGCCCGAACACTTTCAGGTACAGCGCCGAGTTCGCCAGGCTGCTGTTGACCTTGCCTTGCGCCAGATCGGTCAGCAAGCCAATGGTCACCACTTGCAGGCGCGCGACCAGTTTCTCCAGCGGCTCACGCAATGCGGTTAACGATTCGTACGCGGTGGCGCGTTCGGCGGTGTCGGCGATCAACCGGATCAATTGCTTGAGCCCTGCGCCACCGTTCTGCGCCAGTTTGCGCCCGAGCAAGTCCAGCGACTGAATGCCGTGGGTGCCTTCGTGGATCGGGTTCAAACGGTTGTCGCGGTAGTACTGCTCCACCGGATATTCGCGGGTGTAACCGTGACCGCCGAGGATCTGGATCGCCAGTTCATTGGCCTTCAGGCAGAACTCCGACGGCCAGGATTTGACGATCGGCGTCAGCAAATCCAGTAGCTCATGGGCCTGTTTGCGCTCGGTTTCGGTTTCCAGTGTTGTGGTGTCATCGAACAACCGCGCGGCGTACAGGCCGAGGTCAAAAGCCCCCTCAACGTAGGATTTTTGCGTCAACAGCATGCGTCTGACATCGGCGTGCTGAATGATCGCCACCGGCGCCGTGGTCGGGTCTTTGCTGTCCGGGACGCGACCTTGCGGGCGTTCGCGCGCGTACTCCAGCGAGTAGAGATAGCCGGCGTATCCGAGCATCACTGCGCCCATGCCGACGCCGATCCGCGCTTCGTTCATCATCTGGAACATGTAACTCAAACCGTGATGCGGTTTGCCCACCAGATAGCCGACACACTCCCCGTTATCGCCGAAGTTCAGCGCGGTGGACGTCGTGCCGCGCCAGCCCATCTTGTGAAACAGCCCGGCCAGCAATACGTCGTTGCGTTTACCCAGGCTGCCATCATCGTTGACCAGAAACTTGGGCACGATAAACAGCGAGATGCCTTTCACGCCCGCCGGTGCGTCCGGCAGTTTGGCCAGCACCATGTGCACGATGTTTTCCGACAGCGGGTGGTCGCCGCCAGAAATGAAGATCTTGTTGCCCTTGAGGCGATAAGTGCCGTCGGACGAAGGTTCGGCACGGGTACGAATATCCGACAGCGATGAGCCCGCATGCGGCTCGGTGAGGGCCATGGTGCCGAAGAAACGGCCGTCGATCATTGGCTGCAGGAAGCGCTGTTTCTGTTCTTCGGTGCCGAAGCTCTCGATCAGATTCGCCGCGCCCATGGTCAGGAACGGGTACGAAGTCGAAGCCGCGTTGGCCGACTGGAAGTGCGCAAAGCAGGCTTGGGAAAGCAGGGTCGGCAGTTGCATGCCACCGGCATCGAAACTGCGCGCGGCGTTGAGGAAACCCGCTTCAAGGAAGGCATCCACCGCCGGTTTCACCTCGGGAATCAGAATCGCCTGGCCGTTCTCGTAGCGCGGTTCGTTCTCGTCGCCCTTGCGGTTGTGCGGCGCGAAGTATTTCTCGGCGATGTTGCGCGCCGTACCGATGGCGGCATCGAAGGTCTCGCGGTTGTGCTCGGCAAAACGCTCGCGCCGGGTCAGGCCCTCGGCATCGAGGACTTCGTACAGTTCGAAAGCCAGATTGCGGGAACTGAGCAGCGACTCGGACATGGCGGCCTACCTGAAATTGGGGTTGGGCCGAGTCTAGGCTGGGGAATAAAGGCTGAACAGGATGATTGATGGCAGTGATGCAGGAATGAGGGCAACACTAATCAAATGTGGGAGCGGGCTTGCTCACGAATGCGGTGGGTCAGGCAACATTGATGTCGACTGATCCTCCGCATCCGCGAGCAAGCCCGCTCCCACAGGGGAATGACATTCCAGGCAAGCATTGCGGTTGCCTGGAGTGACAGCGTGTTAACCGATCGTCATCAGGCTGGCGTTACCACCCGCCGCCGCCGTGTTGACGCTCAACGCCCGTTCAATCACCAGACGCTCCAGCGCAATGTTGGTCTCGCCCTGGGACAAGCCCTGAACCCCGACAATCGCGCCGGCGCGCTTGGCGATTTGCTGGCAAACGCCGCGCAACTGATCGGAATGGCCGTGATGCAGAACCGCATCAAACACCACCTCGTCCTTGTTCCAGTCAGCAACCCGGTTGATTCGCGCCTGAATCTCCTTGGGCAGACGTGCGTACAACGCCTTGCTGATGTCGGATTCCGGCCAAACCGCCGAACCGCCCACCGCCAATACCGCCGCCAGTTGCGTCAGCAGATCGCCTTCGACGTCCGCCAGGCACAGCACGTGCTCGCGTGGCAGGATCGCGTAGCTGTTCTTCTCGCCGGTCGGGCCCGCGAGAACGCGGGTGATGCCGCTCTGCGATTGCGCGGCGTACTGCGCGCACAGCGTGCTCAGTTGCGCGTACTTGTTGCTTTCAGCCCAGGTTTTAAGGGCGGCCAGCGGCTTGCTCATGGCGTCGCGCAAACGAACGTCCGGCGCGACGACTGCATCACCGCGAGCGAAGGATTGCTCGATGGCGTCGGTAGGACGCGTCGACAGCAAGCGGTACAGATACAGCGGGCCACCAGCCTTCGGACCGGTACCCGACAAGCCTTCGCCGCCGAACGGCTGCACGCCGACCACGGCACCGACAATGTTGCGGTTGACGTAGACGTTACCGGCGTTGACGTTGTCGATCACCTTGGCGATGGTCTCGTCGATGCGGGTGTGCACGCCGAGGGTCAGGCCGTAGCCGGAAGCGTTGATCTGACCGATCAACTGGTCGATCTCTTTACGCTTATAGCGAACCACGTGCAGCACCGGACCGAAGATCTCGCGCTGCAGTTCGTCGAAGCTTTCCAGTTCGATCAAGGTCGGCATGACGAAGGTGCCGCGTTTGACTTCTTCGGTGTCGGCGATCGCCACCTGGTAAACGTTACGACCTTTGTCGCGCATGCCCTGGATGTGCTTGTCGATGCCAGCCTTGGCTTCGGCGTCGATCACCGGGCCGATGTCCACGGACAGGCGCTCAGGGTTGCCGAGTCGAGCCTCGGCCATCGCGCCTTTGAGCATTTCGATGACGCGATCGGCGGAATCTTCCTGCAAGCACAGCACGCGCAGTGCCGAGCAACGCTGACCGGCGCTGTCGAAGGCCGAGGACACCACATCAATGACGACTTGTTCGGTCAGTGCCGAGGAGTCGACGATCATCGCGTTCTGGCCGCCGGTTTCAGCGATCAGCGGAATCGGGCGGCCCTGGCTGTCGAGACGGCCAGCGATGTTGCGTTGCAGCAGGCGCGCCACTTCGGTGGAGCCGGTGAACATCACGCCTTTGACGCGCTCGTCACCGACCAGACCGGCACCGACGGTTTCACCGCGGCCCGGCAGCAGTTGCAGCACGCCTTCCGGAATACCGGCTTCGAGCAGCAAACGCACGGCTTGCGCGGCGACCAGCGGGGTTTGCTCCGCAGGTTTGGCCAAGACCGGGTTACCCGCAGCCAGTGCCGCAGCGACCTGACCGCTGAAGATCGCCAGCGGGAAGTTCCAAGGGCTGATGCACACCACCGGGCCCAGTGGACGGTGGGCGTCGTTGCTGAAATCGTTGCGCGCCTGCACCGCGTAATAACGCAGGAAGTCGACCGCTTCACGGACTTCGGCGATGGCGTTGGCGAAGGTCTTGCCGGCTTCACGGGCCAGCAGGCCCATCAGCGGCTGAATCTCGCCTTCCATCAGGTCAGCGGCACGTTCCAGAATCGCGGCGCGTTCGGCGGGCGGGGTAGCCTGCCAGATCGGCGCAGCGTTCAGGGCGCATTGAATCGCGTTGTCGACGTCTTCGACGGTGGATTCCTGCACATGACCGACCACATCGCGGTGATCCGACGGGTTCAGCACCGCTGCCGGCGTTTCGTTGCTGGAAGCGCAGCCGAGCATCGGCGCCGCTTTCCAGTCGTTGTGCGCGGTCGCGAGCAGGGCGCAGGACAGCGACGCCAGACGATGTTCGTTGGCCATGTCGATGCCGCTGGAGTTGGCGCGCTCGGCGCCATACAAGTCACGCGGCAGTGGAATGCGCGGATGCGGCAGGCCGAAACCACCTTCCACGGTTGCCATTTGCTCGATCTGAGCCACTGGATCGGCCACCAGCTCCTGAATCGAGATCGACTGGTCGGCGATGCGGTTGACGAACGAAGTGTTCGCGCCGTTTTCCAGCAGACGACGGACCAGATAAGCGAGCAGCGTTTCGTGGGTACCGACCGGCGCGTACACGCGGCACGGACGGTTCAGCTTGCCGTCGGAAACTTTGCCGACAACCTGCTCGTAGAGCGGTTCGCCCATGCCGTGCAGGCACTGGAACTCGTACTGCCCCGGGTAATAGTTCTGACCGGCAATGTGGTAAATGGCCGACAGGGTGTGGGCGTTGTGCGTGGCGAACTGCGGGTAGATGACTTCCGGCACCGACAGCAGTTTGCGTGCGCAGGCGATGTAGGAAACGTCGGTGTACACCTTGCGGGTGTAGACCGGATAGCCTTCCAGGCCTTCGACCTGGGCACGCTTGATTTCGCTGTCCCAGTACGCGCCTTTCACCAGGCGGATCATCAGGCGGTGACGGCTGCGGCGCGCCAGGTCGATCACGTAATCAATCACGTACGGGCAACGCTTCTGATACGCCTGGATCACGAAACCAATGCCGTTCCAGCCCGTCAGTTGCGGCTCGAAGCACAGGCGCTCGAGCAGATCCAGCGACAGTTCCAGACGGTCGGCTTCTTCGGCGTCGATGTTCAGGCCGATGTCGTATTGCTTGGCCAGCAGGGTCAGCGACAGCAGGCGTGGGTACAACTCTTCCATCACGCGCTCGTACTGCGCACGGCTGTAACGCGGGTGCAGTGCCGACAGCTTGATGGAAATGCCCGGGCCTTCATAAATCCCACGACCGTGGGAGGCTTTGCCGATCGAGTGAATGGCTTGTTCGTACGACGCAAGGTACTTCTGCGCGTCGTGTTCGGTGAGTGCGGCTTCACCGAGCATGTCGTAGGAATAACGGAAGCCCTTGGCTTCGAACTTGCTCGCGTTGGCCAAGGCTTCGGCGATGGTTTCGCCGGTCACGAACTGCTCGCCCATCAGGCGCATGGCCATGTCGACGCCCTTGCGGATCATCGGCTCGCCGCTCTTGCCGATGATGCGGCTCAGGGACGACGTCAGGCCGGCTTCGTTGTGCGTGGACACCAGCTTGCCGGTCAGCAGCAGGCCCCAAGTGGCCGCGTTGACGAACAGCGAAGGGCTGTTGCCCAGATGCGGATGCCAGTTGCCGGTGCTGATCTTGTCGCGGATCAACGCGTCGCGAGTGCCTTTGTCCGGGATGCGCAGCAGCGCTTCGGCCAGGCACATCAGCGCCACGCCTTCCTGGGAGGACAGGGAGAATTCCTGCAGCAGGCCCTGAACAATGCCTGCACGACCGCCGGCACTCTTCTGGTTACGCAGTTTTTCCGCGATGGTCGCGGCGAGCTTATTGGTGGCCTCGGCCATCGTTGCCGGCAGGCGTGCCTGCTCGATCAGCATCGGCACCACTTCCGGCTCAGGGCGACGGTAAGCGGCGGTGATCGAAGCACGCAGTACCGATTGCGGCAGGATGCTTTCAGCGAATTCGAGGAAGCACTGGTGGGCGTGATCGGTGTGGACTTCGCCCGCGTCATCGGCGTCCTTGGCGCTCAGGCCGTTCAGCTCGGTCAGGGTTGCACCACCCTCGAGTTTTTCCAGGTAATTGAAAATTGCCTGCTTGATCAGCCAGTGCGGCGTGCGATCAATCGAGGTTGCGGCCGCCTTCAGGCGCTCGCGGGTTGGGTCATCGAGTTTGACCCCAAGGGTGGTGGTAGCCATATTTTTATCCTCATGGTTGCCACAGTTGCGTGGCATCAGCTGGCGGCAAGATTAGCCGCGCGTTGAAAGAGGTGCAACCGGGTGCAACCCTTTTTTGTCGGAAAAACAGGCAGTTCGTCAGGAATTGGTTTCTGGCACGAAAGGGCTGCCCCTGCTTGGTGCTTTTGCTTCTAGCCAAGCGCCATGACTGCCACAAAAGGGAGCAAAAACGGGGCGATTGTCGATAAATCCGACTAGGTGCAACTTATTCGGTCGAAACTGGTTGCACCTTATTTGATTTGTTGCATAGCATTCGCGCCCAAGGTGCAACCGGGATACCCGGTGTACCGGCTGGTGGCTTTCCTGGGGAAACATCAGTCCTAAATGCGCGGGATACGGAATCGTCTGCCAAACTTAGTCGTTTGTGCACGATTCACCACCGCTGCTACATAAAAACAAAGCCAGGGCGTAACTCAATGAGCGTAAGCAATCCAACCCTGATCACGTTCGTGATCTACATCGCAGCAATGGTGCTGATCGGCTTGATGGCCTATCGCTCCACCAACAACCTTTCTGACTATATTCTTGGCGGCCGCAGCCTGGGCAGTGTCGTAACGGCTCTGTCTGCCGGTGCTTCCGACATGAGTGGCTGGTTGCTGATGGGCCTGCCGGGCGCCATCTACATGTCCGGTCTGTCTGAAGGCTGGATCGCCATCGGTCTGGTGATCGGTGCCTACCTGAACTGGCTGTTCGTCGCCGGCCGTCTGCGTGTGCAGACCGAGCACAACGGCGATGCCTTGACCCTGCCGGACTACTTCGCCAGCCGTTTCGAAGACAAAAGCGGCCTGCTGCGGATCATCTCGGCGATCGTGATTCTGGTGTTCTTCACCATCTACTGTGCTTCCGGCATCGTGGCCGGCGCCCGTCTGTTCGAAAGCACCTTCGGCATGTCCTACGAGACGGCGCTGTGGGCCGGTGCTGCGGCGACGATTGCCTACACCTTTATTGGCGGTTTCCTCGCGGTGAGCTGGACTGACACCGTGCAAGCCACGCTGATGATCTTCGCTCTGATCCTCACGCCGATCATCGTGCTGCTGGCGACCGGTGGCGTCGACACCACGTTCCTGGCCATCGAAGCCAAGGACCCAAGCAACTTCGACATGCTCAAGGGCACCACTTTCATCGGCATCATCTCGTTGATGGGCTGGGGTCTGGGCTACTTCGGTCAGCCTCACATCCTCGCGCGTTTCATGGCCGCTGATTCGGTGAAATCGATTGCCAAGGCTCGCCGCATCTCCATGACCTGGATGATCCTGTGCCTGGCCGGCACCGTGGCGGTTGGCTTCTTCGGTATCGCTTACTTCTCGGCGCACCCGGAAGTGGCGGGCGCCGTCACCGAGAACCCTGAGCGTGTGTTCATCGAACTGACCAAAATCCTGTTCAACCCATGGGTTGCCGGTGTCCTGTTGTCGGCGATCCTGGCGGCAGTGATGAGTACCCTGAGCTGCCAGTTGCTGGTGTGCTCCAGTTCTTTGACTGAAGACTTCTACAAAACCTTCTTGCGCAAATCCGCTTCGCAGAAGGAACTGGTCTGGGTCGGTCGCACCATGGTGCTGCTGGTCGCACTGATCGCTATCGGTCTGGCGTCCAATCCGGATAACCGTGTACTGGGTCTGGTGTCCTACGCCTGGGCCGGTTTCGGTGCCGCGTTTGGTCCGGTTGTACTGATCTCGGTGATCTGGAAAGGCATGACCCGTGACGGCGCACTGGCCGGTATCCTGGTCGGCGCGATCACCGTGGTGGTCTGGAAGCATTTCGAGCTGATGGGTCTGTACGAAATCATCCCGGGCTTCATCTTCGCCAGCCTGGCGATCTACATCGTCAGCAAACTGGGCGAGCCAACCAAAGGCATGGTGCAGCGCTTCGAAGCGGCGGAAAAAGATTTCCACCTGAACAAGTGATTGCACTGAGCTGAGGCTCACAGAAAACGGCCCGACTCCTACAAGAGGCGGGCCGTTTTTTTGTGCCTGCAATTTCTCAAGACCATTGGATAACCCAGTGTTTGAGGGATGAGTCTGTAGTCGGATGCGCCGATATTCGAAGGCTTTTTCGACAAAAAAGGTAGGGTAAATCTGATTTTTCCGTCACCCAGTCCACACCCCTAGCCCCTCATGCAGAATCGCCCGCCCTCATTCTGCAGAGAGACATTGGATGTTCGCGCCTGCCAATCAACCGCGTTTCACGTTGACCCTCGAAGGCGCCCAGCATGACCTCAAGGTTCTTGAGTTCACGGGCAAGGAGGCCATCAGCCAATCCTTTCGTTTTGAGCTGGAACTGGTCAGCGAGCGGCCGGATCTGGACCTGGAAAGCCTGCTGCACTGTCAGGCGTTTCTGAGCTTTGATGCAGACGGTTCCGGCGTCCATGGTCAGATTTATCAGGTCGGGCAGGGCGACTCCGGGAAACGTCTGACGCGCTATCACGTAAGCCTTGTCCCGCGTCTGACATACCTTGGGCAGCGGATCAATCAGCGGATATTCCAGCATCAGAGCGTGCCGCAGATCGTGGCGCAGATCCTCAAGGATCACGCGATCCTGCGCGATGCCTTTGAGTTTCACCTCGGCAGCGACTACCCGCAGCGTGAATATTGCGTGCAATACGCCGAGAGCGATCTGGCGTTCATCCAGCGTCTGTGTGCTGAAGTCGGTATTCATTACCACTTTCAGCACAGTCCCGAAGGCCACTTGCTGGTGTTCGGCGATGATCAAACCGTGTTCCCGCGATTGGCCCGACCGAATCTGTATTTGCCGGGCAGTGGCATGGCGGGCGGAGCGCCAGCGATCAAGCGTTTCAACGTTCGCGTGCAAACCCGCACCAGCGTAGTCACCCGGCGCGACTACAACTTTGAAAAGCCGCGCCTGCAACTGGAAAGCCGCATCGACGGTGAGCAGCGCCCGGTGCTGGAGGACTATCACTTTCCCGGACAATTCGATAATCGTGAAACCGGTAAACACCTGGTTCAGCGGGCACTTGAGCGCCATGCCGCCGATTACCGTCAGGCCGAAGGCATCAGCGATGAGTCGGCACTGGTTAGCGGACATTTCCTGCAACTCACCGAGCATCCGCGTCAGGACTGGAACGATCTCTGGTTGCTGACAGCCATTGAACACCGTGGCCGACAGCCGCAAGTGCTGGAGGAATCGGTGACCGGTGATGGGGAAGAGTTCCAGGGGTACCGTAATACCTTTCTCGCCACACCGTGGGACGCGTTCTTTCGCCCAGCCTTGGGGGCGAAGCCGCAGGTGCGCGGGTATCAACCCGCCGTCGTCACCGGGCCTCAGGACAGCGAAATACATTGCGACGAATACGGTCGGGTCAAGGTGCAACTGGCCTGGGACCGTGACGGCGAGTTCAACGAACATTCCAGTTGCTGGCTGCGGGTCGCCACGGGGTGGGCGCATGACGGCTACGGCAGCGTGCTGATCCCAAGAGTCGGCATGGAAGTGCTGGTCGGTTTCATCGACGCCGATGCCGATAAACCGTTGGTCATGGGCTGCCTGCCCAACGCTGCAACCCCAGTGCCGCTGGAACTGCCGGCCGAGAAAACCCGCAGCATCTTCCGCAGCCAGAGCAGCCCCGGTGGCGGGGGCTACAACGAACTGCGCATCGAGGATAAAAAAGGCGCCGAGGAGATCTACCTGCGCGCCCAGCGCAACTGGACGCAGCATGTGCTGCACGATCAACAGGTGCAGGTCGACAACCAGCGCAGCATCGTCGTCACCGGCACCGCCAAACATGAATTGAAGGCCGACGAACAACGCATCACCCACGGCCAGCGCAAGGCCGAAGTGAGGCAGGACGATCATCTGACGGTTGTCGGCGATCGGCATATCCGCGTGAGCAATCAGGCGACCAGCGCCAGCGCGCAATTCCACGTCAGCGCCGGCCAGCAAGTGGTGATCGACGGCGGCGCGAGCGCGACGATTCAGGCGGGCGGGCAGTGGATCAACATCGGCCCCGGCGGGATCTTCAGCAGCGTGCCGATTGTTGTGGGTGGGGCGCCAATGGCGGCGATGAGCGCGGCGCCGAGTGTGCCGGGGTTGCCGGATACATTGGCGGCGGCGCCGGCGGCAATGCTGACTCCGGCGCAAATCATGAGTCTGAAGGGTGATGCGCCATTCTGCGAGGAATGTGAGCGTTGCAAGGACGGTGTCTGCCCGACGCCAAATGCATTGACCCAATCCCCAAAGTCCTCAGCCCGGCCGGCGCCTTCGGGCGCTGAGCCGGGCTTTCATATTGTTGAACAGGGAATGTCTCGGTCTGCACTGGAATCTACACTGTTCCCGCAGCCGGACCCGGCCGTGCTGGAGAAATTTCGTAGCCTCAATCCGCAACTCACCCAATACGCCAAACCCGGCCAACTGATCGTGCTGAGCGATCCGCGTAATACGCAATGCACTCGGGAAGAGGCGTTGCTGATGGAGGCGGCGCAGAAAGTTGATACGGCGTTGGCGCCAATGAGTGACTCGGAGGCCGAGTTTATGGCTCGACATCATGGGGAGATTGAGTCGTTTTTATCGCAGGGCTCTACGAGTGTCGGGATTGGAGCCGCGATGTTCAGTAATCACCTTAAAAATCTCGCCGGCACGTTGGATGAATTGGAGTCACTGCATAAGAAAACCTTCGATAAGCACGGCAAGCTTAAAGGTGCTGATTTCTTTGAAAAGCGAAAACAGTTGATGACGCAACTGGATAACAGCCTCAGCACCTTAATGCGAAAAATGGTCGGTTTGCCCGATCACCCCAACCTTAGGAAAGCGCTGGGCATTTCCAGTCGCAGCCTTGTCCATCACTGGAGCAAGGTGGGTTCTTCAGCCGGAATTCCGGGGTATGCGACGCATATTGAGGGGGTAAGTAAGGCGAGCAAGGTAATAAAGGTGGGGGGCTGGATCGGAGTTGGGCTACAGGCCACAGCATCGGGAATCAAGGTCAAGGAGACTTGTCGAGAGGGTACTGAAGAGGCTTGCAGGAGAGTGCGGTTCACCGAAAGTGGGAAATTTGGTGGAATTGTCATGGGCGGAGCCGCAGGAGCTGCAATAGCTGGCCCGGTGTGCGCCGCCATCGGACTCAGCACTTTGGGGGCAGGTGGAATCGCCTGCGGTCTTGTGTTGACTGGTTTGGGTACCGCTGTGCTGGGCAATACTTTCGGGGAGTGGGGCGAGCAAGGGGCAGATGTTGTCTATGAAGTACAGAATTGAGATCTGATATTGAAATACTCTTCCTGTTAAGTGGTCTGGTATTGATTGCACTTATTTTTCTGTCGTCCTTGATTTTGCTGTTTGTCGCTTATTTTTTTGCGCGGGATATCTTTGAGTGTTTGAGCAATTCACCGGCTGTTATTTCTAGAAAACGCACCTTGGGGTGGGAGCCGATTGGCCGATTTCTATTTATTAGTAGTGTGGGCACGCTCATGATCTTTTCGCGTAAATCCATACGTAATGGAGAGCTGGACGCCAAAGATTACGAAGCCTTGCCAGTAGGCTTGCGGCGGATAATTTTGTTTTCCAATTGGATGATGTTGGTGTTAACCGCCATTGCAATAATCGGTGTGGTGTTGGGGAAGGTTAATGGTTGGTTGAGTTAACCACTTTTCGATAATCAATCTGTTTTTGTTATTCAGGTTGTCTCTTTACGCTGGTTTTTAACTCAGCCATTTGTTTTTGTAGATAACAGCATTCTCGATATTGTCGAGAGCTGCATAGGCCCTTGAATGAATAAACTAATTCCCCACCATTGGTTACAGCGTCAGCCGCTAATGGCCGATGAACAATTGTTTGCAGTTCTCAGCAGCGCCAGCGATGGCGAGCCATTCAAGATCTGGAGCGATTCAACTACCGCACAAGCGCCAAGTCCGATTTGGGCGGACACTATTTACGCTGAGTGGGATGCGGTGATGCCCTTCGTGGGAATTGTCGCTGTGGACAGTGAGTTTCTCGATTGGGTGGCGACTACTGAGTCTCTTGATTGGGGCTGGTTGGCGGTGTCTTCGGCGAGCCTGGAAGTGGTGGTCGAGCATTTTCGCAGCCTGACTCAGGTGCTGATGCCGAGTGGTAAAACGGTGTTTTTTCGGTTTTGGGATGGGCGGTTTTTGTTGCCGATCTTGAAGTCCGATGCAGTGGATGCGGCGCAGCTTTTGCCGATGATTTCACGCGGACTGATCAATGGTCAGGCCTTGGAAATCGGGGGGCGGGCGCAGGTTTCGGGGCGTGTGTTTCCTTGGTGGACGGTGCCTGACTCGGTGTTGGCTTCGGCGGGGGATGAAGTCCGCGTAGGCAACGCGGTGCAATGGCTGAGCGAGGAGCATCCCGCATTGTTCGAGGCGTTTCCCGAGGCGGTTTTGCGTTGCAAGGTCAGGCGGTTTTTTCAGGTTTCAATGTCGGAAGAATCGTCGCAATCGGCGTTGTTGGCGTATTTGCTGGCAGAGCTGGAGTGACATTTCCGGGCGAAGGCTTCGGACGTTTCCTTCGAGTTGCGGCGTTTTTCATGAACTGGTGGGCGGCGGGTTGCAGGGATAGTCTTTTCGTTGTCACTGCGAGAGTGGTGACAGGGTGTAGGAACCCTCGCTTTCATGACGTTACAGCTCGTTGGATTTTTGCGGCACTTGATTCAAGTCCATAAGATCGTTCACGGCGGCTGTGCGTGGGACACGCTTCGGCGTGACCGAGGTCCATGATTGCTCGGTTCCTACTCTTGCGCACAGCTGCCACCCAAACCTGTAGGAAGGTGCGTTGGCGGCTAACGTTTATCAATCATGGAGATAACAAAATGACGAACATGCACCCCGATCCACCCTACGAAAAAATCATCCCCCATCCCGACAACCGCTTCATGGCCCTCACCGGCAACTGCAGCGACATGCCCACCCTGTTCATCGACACCCACGTCCCCTCCGACATCCTGATGGACGCTGCCAACCACCGCATCCGAACCGTCGTCCAGGTGCTGGAAAACCTGTGCATGCGCGGCTCGATCGAGTGCGACTCGATGATCCTCAGCGACTTCGCCCAGCTCTGCGTGATCCCGTTGCGCGAAGGCTGCGATCTTTTGACGTTGAGGCAACGCTGAGCGCGTAATCAGTCTGAGATATACGCATCCTGCGACTTGATAAATGCTTCGAAGGCAGGTGAGTTGTAAATTTCGAGGCAAGAATAAAACACAACATTTTTGCCCGATTGCTTGCTGGTAGAAGAAGCCTTCGCATATGCGTCAGTCATGAATTTTTCGGTTTCCGCATAAGGGTCATGGATGACTTCAAGCGTATCTTCATTCTGCGATATTGCGTGTTGCCCTTTACCCATTGCGGAGTAGGCGCCAATAGCTAGTCCGATATCCGACTTGATGTCGGACTGATTTTTGAACTGATTCGATATGCAGTTGGCGAGACCGTAATTTTTCAGTGATGTCCTCGCACTGTTCACGTCTACTTCGCTTGCCAGGGCATTGCCAGATGCACCCAAAATGCTGAATGCGATGATTAGCTGGAACTTCATCCCTTTAACTCCCAAAAGTTGATCTTTTCCAGCGTTACGCCTGCCCGGTCGTAAGTGTGGCTATCTGGACGATGGTAGTCACTGTTGTCTCCGGTTGTGCTGCCATTCCACAAAGTCGCATGACCTGTAGCATCGAGCCATCCGGTGATCTCCATGATAATCACGCCTTTCTTGCCATTGATGAAATCCGCCTCACTCATTTTTAGCTCGCGATCCGGAGCGCCCCAGTTGTGTTTCAGGAACGTCAAAAAATCTGCGACTTTCATGATGTAGGGGAGTTGGTCTGCGCCGGCCAGACGATAAATGGACTTGCTCGGAATGATCGTTCCTTTCGGGATTTTGTATCCACCATAATTAAATCCCCTGCTTATCCTCAGTGCGCAAGCGTTCGCGTAAGCGTCAGGCTTTTCTGCTCGGGCTGCCTCAACGTTACCCCCAACAAGCGCATAAACATCAATCGAGCTTTTCAGGCCAACTTCTGCGTAAGCAGTCCACAGAGTGCTGAATTTTGGACGCTTTACGACGATGTTAGTGTTTACGCCACCTGAGCTGATATTGAGCTGAGCCATTAGACCTCACCTTCCATGTCGAAGACTTCACCTTGAAAAGCGTTTGGAATAATCGCTATACCTTTCGCCCCCACGGTGCCGGACAGAGTTTTTTCTGCTGCACCCGTGATCGTCACACTAACGATCTCGCCGGGTGAGTAACCCGAAGTTTTTACATGAATATTCAGGTCGGTGTAGAAGCGAGAAACCGAGTCGACCGGAATCTGGCTCTCCCCATATGAAAGCGTAATGCGTTGAATACTCTTTGGTTTGGGTATCAAAGGGATGATGGCTGAGAAGCTCGCAGCGCTGTGTTCGCCGCCGCCAAAGACGGATGATTGACCAGAGAGAACAGTGTTGGATTTCGGTGGACAACCACACGCTACATAATCGCCCTCTAGCGCAACCGGCCCTGCAGGTAGAGTGACTGTTCTTGGTCCGACAGCGACGATGGGGCCTTTGCCAGGAGGGCATACAGGGCAACTGGCTATGTGGCCGATGGACGAAGTGCTCACGGCGTAATCAATGTTAATTCCGACGTTTCCTTCCAGTACCGAGCCTCCTGTTGAAGTTGGAGCACCGATTCCGATCACCTTTCTACCCATGTAAATTTCCCTCTTTACAGGTTTTAAGTGAGACGGATCTTCGCATTCCCTCTGCGATTGGAACGACGTGAATTCAGTAGGAAGATGTTTCTTTATGTTGCTTTTGTCGCGATGTGGCGTGGACGGTCGCCGCCAACTACCGCATACGCACGGTCGTCCAGGTGCTGGAAAACCTGTGCATGCGCGGCTCGATCGAATGCGATTCCCTCATCCTTAGCGACTTCGCCAAACTCTGCGCCATTCCCTTGCGCGACGGCTGTGATTTGCTCGGCGTCATCGGTCGACGCTTGGGCGCCACGCCTTCCTGATACCGCGAGATCAAAAGATCGCATTTGCAAGCATGTTTGTTGGCATGGTTATTTTTGCTGTTAGATCTTTTCCACATTCCCCAGGAGTCTTCCCGCCGGGCCGTCAGATACGGTAAAGCTGACCTTATCGCCCTTTTTCAGATTCGGGTTGGCTGGAGTTGTTACGCTAAGCTCTCCGCTGTTGTCATCGGGCTGAACAGACACAGAATACGTTGGATAAACTCCGTTCGGATCTACGGTATAGGTTCCGCTGACGGTGCCCTTGCCCGGTGTAACTACAATATCCTTTGCCATTTCCAGCCTCCTTCCATCAATAAAAAATACTCGGCAATCGATTCATTCGTGCCTTGGGAACTATCAGTCAGCATTGCTGGCGGCGCTACTGTCAGACCTGACAGGTAGTTGACGGAATAATGACCGTTTGTCTGAGTCGGTCGTACTCTCCACGAAAAATCGCAGCCTTGATACAGACTGCTCGGGATCATCTGTAGTGTCGAAGGCTGCGATCTTTTGACGTTGAGGCCCTCTCGGCTGCCAACCCCTGACTTGCCGCCCGGTAAAAGGTAAACTTTGCGCCCTTCGCAGGAGCAGCCATGAATTATCGTCACGCCTTCCATGCCGGCAATCACGCCGATGTGTTCAAACACCTGACCTTGACCCGCATCATCGCCTTGATGTCGCGCAAGGAGCAGCCGTTTGCCTATCTCGACACGCACGCCGGCATCGGTCTGTATGACTTGCAGGGCGATCAGGCCAACCGTACCGGTGAGTACCTGGAAGGCATCGCGCGCTTATGGGATCAGCCGGATCTGCCGGCGCTGACCGCCGACTACATGAAGGTGCTGCACGAGATGAACCCAGATGGCCAGTTGCGCTACTACCCGGGTTCGCCGGAGCTGGCGCGGCGCCTGACCCGGCCGCAGGACCGGGTGATGCTCAACGAGAAACACCCGGAAGACGGCGTGCTGCTCAAGGACAATATGGCCGGTGATCGCCGGGTAAAAGTGCATCTGGGCGAGGGCTGGCATGTGGCGCGGGCGATGTTGCCGGTGCAGGAAAAGCGCGCGGTGATGTTGATTGACCCGCCGTTCGAACAGCTCGACGAGATGCAGCGTTGCGCAGCGTCGTTGAAAGAGGCGATTGGCCGGATGCGCCAAACCGTGGCGGCGATCTGGTATCCGGTGAAGGATCAGCGTGCATTGCGCCGTTTCTATCAGGACTTGGCTGGCACCGGTGCGCCGAAGTTGTTGCGCGTAGAACTGCTGGTGCATCCGCTGGACACGCCGAACAGCCTGAACGGTTCGGGCATGGCGATCGCCAATCCGCCGTGGGGGCTGGAGGAAGAATTACGTGAGCTGCTGCCGTGGTTGTCGAAGAAGCTGGGGCAGACCCGGGGCGGGTGGCAGATGGACTGGTTGATTGCCGAGAGTTGATCAACGGCAAGATTAAAAGATCGCAGCCTTCGGCAACTCCTACCCAGTTCGGCGTCGTCCACGCAATGTGCGTACGACCTTTGATCTCCTGTAGGGGCTGCCGAAGGCTGCGATCTTTTGCTTTAAAGGGTCAGTTACCCGCCAGGCTCGGTGGCATGCACACGCCGGTGCCGCCAATCCCGCAATAACCCTCAGGGTTCTTCGCCAGATACTGCTGGTGATACGCCTCGGCGAAGTACACGGTTGGTGCCTGCTCGATCTCGGTGCTGATCTCACCCAGGCCCGCCTTCGACAACTCGGCCTGGTAGGTCGCTTTGCTCTTCAGCGCCGCGTCCAGTTGTTCAGGTGTGGTCGCGTAGATCACCGAGCGGTACTGGGTGCCGATATCGTTACCCTGGCGCATGCCTTGTGTCGGGTTATGCAGTTCCCAGAACATCGCGAGCAGTGCTTCGTAGCTGACTTGCGCTTTGTCATACACCACCAGCACCACTTCAGCATGGCCGGTCAGGCCTGAGCAGACTTCTTCGTAAGTCGGGTTCGGTGTGAAACCGCCGGCGTAACCGACCACGGTGCTGACCACGCCTTCACGCTGCCAGAAGCGGCGTTCGGCGCCCCAAAAACAGCCCAGACCGAAAATCGCAAAATCGACGTCCTGGAAAAACGGGCCAAGCAGCGGGGTTTCTTCGAAGACGAAGTGTTTTTCCGGCAGGGTCATCGCAGTTTCGCGGCCGGGCAGAGCTTGATCTTTAGTGGGGAGCACGTTTTTGTTCACCAGAATTTCCGAGCGCAGAACCATGATCGTTCCTCTCAGTCAGGATGGGATGTAAAAAATCAGACCGCCAGTGTGCCCAATGATGCCCGATTTCGCACTATTCAAATGTGGGAGCGACGGTGCGACGATTCCACAGGGGAAATTCATCGACAGGGGAGATCTGTGGTGCTCAGAGGCAGAGCGGGCCGCGTGGGTAGCGTTTGAGGGCCTGGATCAGCTCGGCGCCCGGGATTGGCCGATCGAACAGGTAGCCTTGGCCGACATCGCAGCGATGACGACGCAGGAACGCCAGTTGCTCGGCAGTCTCGATACCTTCGGCCACGACTTTGAGTTTCAGGTTGTGGGCCATGGCGATCACCGCGGAGGTGATTTCCATGTCGTCCTGGTTGTCGGGGATTTCGTGGATGAAACTGCGATCGATCTTGATGACGTCGATCGGGAATTTTTTCAGGTAGCTGAGCGATGAATAACCGGTGCCGAAGTCGTCCATGGCCAGGGTCAGGCCCAGGCGCTTGAGCTGATCGAGCTGCAGGTGCGTGTCTTCGGTGGCTTCGAGCAGCAGGCCTTCGGTCAGTTCCAGTTCGAGCAGATTGGCCGGCAACGCTTCTTCCTTGAGGATGTTGGCGATGGAGGAGACCAGGTCCGGATCGGAGAATTGCTTGGGCGACAGGTTGATCGCCACTTGCAGATTGCCCATCCCGGCGGCGGTCAGGGCTTTGCTCATGCGGCAGGCCTGACGGGCGATCCACTTACCGATCGGAATGATCAGACCGGTTTCTTCGGCGACGCTGATGAACTGGTCCGGGCGAATCATCCCGCGTTCCGGATGATTCCAGCGCAAAAGTGCTTCCATGCCCAGCAGGCGACCGCTGCGCAGGCATAGTTTTGGCTGGTAGAACACATCCAGTTCATTCTGGGTCAGGGCGCGGCGCAGGTTGTTCTCAACGAACAGTTTGTAACTGGCCTCGGCATTCAGCGCTTCGGTAAAGACTTGCACCTGATGTTTGCCGTTGGCCTTGGCCTTGTGCAGGGCCAAACCGGCGTTACGCATCAGGGTTTGTGGATCACGGCCGTGCAGCGGCGCGCAGGCCAGGCCTACGGAGCCGGTGACGCTGATCAGTTGGTTGTCGACGAACATCGGTTTGTCGAGGGTCATCAGCAACTGGCTGGCGATCTGTTGTCCGGCCTCAAGGTCGGTGTTGTCGAGCAACACAGCGAATTCGTTACTGGCGAAACGGGCGAGGCTGCCGCTCGGGCTCAGGCTGTTGCGCAGACGGCGGGCGAGGCTGATCAACAGTTTGTCGCCGGTCTGATGGCCGAGGCTGTCGTTGATCCGTTTGAAATTGTCGATGTCCACCAGCAGCAGGCTGATCGGGGTATCGCTATCCCGGGCGAAGCGTTCGTCCAGATTACGGATAAATGCAGGCCGGTTGCCGAGGTTGGTCAGGTTGTCGGTGTACGCCAAACGCTCGATGCGTTGTTGCGCCAGTTTGGTCTGGGTGATGTCTTCGTAGATGCCGATGTAATGCGTCAGCTCACGGTTGTCGCCGTACACCTTGGAGATCGACAACTGGCCCCAGTACGGTTCGAGGTTTTTGCGGCGGCTCTTGAATTCGCCCTGCCAACTGTTGCTCTTGGCCAGCGCCGAGGGCGCGTCGAACAGCAGTTCGCTGAGGTTTTCCAGGGCCGGCAGTTCCGACAGGCGCTGGCCGTGGACTTCCTCGGTGGTGTACTGGGTGATGGCGGTGAAGCTGGGGTTGACGTACTCGACCACGCCGTCGCAGTTGACCAGCAAAAACGCGTTGGCACTTTGCTCGACCGCACGCTGGAACAGATGCAGGGCGCTGGTGGCGGTGCGGCGATTGTGGTTGTTGATCACTTGTGCGAACTGGTCGGCCAGTTCGCCGGCAAAGGCGATTTCATCGGACTGCCAGGCGCGGGTGACGCCGGTCTGTTCCAGGCACAACACGCCGACTACGTGGCCGTCGACGCGGATGCTGGCGTCGAGCATGGCATTGACGTCACGCGGGCGCAGGGCCTCGGCCATTTCGCGGGTACGCGGGTCACGCATCGCGTTGTGGGCGTCAATGGCGCGGCTACTGTGCAGCGCCTCCATATAGTCGGGGAAGCTGCTCACGTCGATCACGTCGGGCAGGATGTACTCCTGCGTTGCGCGGTGGTAAGCCGAGATCGGCACCAGTTGCTGGCCGTCGAGGTTCCACAGGCTGGCGCAGTCGATTTCGTAGATGTCGCAGGCACTGCGAGTGATCAGTTCGGCGGCTTCTTGCAGCGAGTTGTGCGTGCTGTAGCGCTGACGGGCGAGCAGCAGAATCAAATCTTGCTGGGCACGCACGCGTTCGAGGTGTTGCAGTTGTTCCTGCTGGGCGCGCTGGTTCAGTTCAAGGGCGATTTGCAGTCGGGAATTCTGGGTTTCGAGGTCAACGGAGGGCAGTGCTTGCGCATCGTCAAAGACCTTGTCAACCGCCAGCAGATAGCCGCGCAGCAGATGGCGGTTGTGCTGTTTATACGCCTCGCCGAGTTCGAGGATACTCAACATGCCTGCCATGGTGTGCAACGTATAGCGCACCAGATAGTACGGGCCCACGCTGAGCTGCTGCTGGATCGCGTCGTGCAGTTGATAACGCGCTTCGGGTTCCATCAGGCTGGCGTAAGGCGAGCCGACCAGCGCGCAGAGCTCGACGGCCGGTTGACCGAACTGGCGTTCGCAGTTGGGATCAAGAAACAGCATCGCCCAGCTGGCTTCATTCAAGCGCTCGAAACGCAGCATGCCGAGCCGCGAGGGCACAGGCAACTGCGTCACTACCTCGGCCGCCGTACGGCTGGCGGCATCGGGTTGGCTCTTCATGAAGGAAACTCGCTTGGAAATATGCTGAACGCGCCGGGCTCTCGCCCTCTTTACTGTTGCCTGCGGCAAGGTTGCATCATTGCGGCACTGACTGACAAGAGTGATGAAGGCCAAGTGCTATAAGAATGTGTCGGCTGCTCGGAGCATTTCTGCAGTGGGGGCGATAAAAGAGCCAAAGATCGCAGCTTGCGGCAGTGCCAGCGGGGGGGTGCAACCTATGCAGGCGCCGCCGAAGACTGCGATTTTTTGCGTTTCAGCGCAATTTCAGGCTGATGGTTTGCAGCTTTTTCCCGTTCTGATCGTGGTAATTGACCAAGATTTGATCAGTCTCGACCACCAGGTGGGCGAAGTTGTCCTCGCCGACCACCTCGCTGGTCAATTCATGCACATAGTCGCCCGCCGCCGTGCGCACCAACGGCTGATCAAGGATGAAGGTGGACGCCTTGGCGTACGGCAAGAGTTTGCTGTTGCACAGCGGCGAGGAAACGATGGTGTGGACTTCAAAGTCCGGATCCTGGCTGTGTGTCAGGCGCGACGTCAGCGAGCCGTGTACGTCGCCAGAAACGAACACGACATTTTTGATCTGTCGGGTGCGGATGGTTTCGAGCAGGCGCAGACGCTGTTCCGGAAAGGCTTTCCAGGCGTCATCGCCGTGAAACTTGCGATCCGGGTAAAACATGACGCTGGTGACCACGAACTTGACCCGTGCCGGGCTGTTGATCAGCCATTTAAGCAATGCTTGCTCTTGCGCCTCATCGAGAATGCGTCGGTCACTGGCTGACAAGTTGCGGCGAGTGCGACTGTCGGTCACAAACCACTCGATATCGCCGTCACTGAATTGGTACCAATAGTGCTTAAGCGTTGAACGATCAACTTGACCACTCGTTGTCAGTGCGTGTGCCGGGCTGTGACTGACTTGATACAACTCATACGCGGCCATGGCATTGCGATACAACTCATGATCGGATTTACCGGCGTTTGCCGGCCAGTTGTCTTCGATTTCATGATCATCAAGAATCATGTAGGTCGACGTCGTTGACATCAGTCGTTGTATGTTGGGTTGTGAAAACGCTGCGCGGTACTTTGCAAGAATATCTTTATATTCCCGATCCGGTGCAATCAGGTTCAGGTCATCGACATAGATTTGATCTCCGGTCATGAGTGTTGCACTGATCGGCGGCTGTGCGCCTTCGATCAACTGGTTGATAGATGCAAAGATCCGGTCGCCTAAATGGGGCAGCGACGCGATACCTGCCGTCATGCGCAGGTAGCGGCATGAGCCGACGATGTATGCACGAGGTTGCAAGGCTTTGCTGGAGCGGGTGCGAAACCGGTAAATCTCCCTCGGCCACTGCAGCGGCAACTCCGCCACACTGTGAACGGTATGCACGGGATTCATCGGGCTGAACCATACTGCCTGGTACTCATACTCGGTATCAGTGCTCAAGTTGTTGAGTGTCAGTACTTCCGTCATGTCGCGTAGCGCGCTTAACTTGGCGAACGTACCTTTTGACCAGTGTTGTGATCCGGAACTGCGGTAACGGATTGCAGCAAATACTGCTGCATTGCTTTGATAATCGCCGCGAATAAGAATTCGCGCATGGTTAGTTGTGATGTGACCTATGAGTGGGCCAATAGTCGGTTTGAACATGTTCGAATCCATTCGAATTAACGTTTGATTGGGAATAACTAAGGCAAGAATTTTTAGTTAACTTTGCTGTGTCAAGACTAGTTATGTAGGGAATAAAAATATCGTCGCGAAGTGGACGGTGGTCGTAGCTGATGTCAGTACAACCTGTGGGAAAAAACCGCAGCTTGGTTTTCGCGAGACAAAAAAAAGCCCCGTCAAACTGACGGGGTTGAGGTACGAGCGTGTGGCGCTCGAAAACGTGAAACGCAAGCGGCCCTCCATTGCCGGAGGGCCGCTTGGGATTACAGCAGGATGGTGCGGATGTCCGCCAGCAGGCTGCCCAGACGCTGGGTGAAGCGTGCAGCGGCGGCGCCGTTGATCACTCGGTGATCGTAGGACAGCGACAGTGGCAGCATCAGTTTCGGCTGGAAGGCTTTGCCGTCCCAGACTGGCTGGATGGTTGCCTTGGAAACACCGAGAATCGCCACTTCCGGCGCGTTGACGATCGGCGTGAAGCCGGTGCCGCCAATGTGGCCGAGGCTGGAAATGGTGAAGCAGGCGCCTTGCATGTCGTCAGCGGTGAGCTTCTTGTCGCGGGCTTTGGCGGCCAGCGCAGCGGCTTCGGCTGCCAGTTGCAACAGGCTCTTCTGGTCGACGTTCTTGATGACCGGTACCAGCAGGCCATCCGGGGTGTCGACGGCGAAGCCGATGTTCACGTATTTCTTGCGGATGATCGCTTTGCCGCTTGGCGCCAGCGAACTGTTGAAATCCGGCAGTTCCTTGAGCATGTGCGCGCACGACTTGAGCAGCAGCGGCAGGATGGTCAGCTTGACGCCAGCCTTCTCTGCAACGGCTTTCTGGGCAACGCGGAACGCTTCCAGCTCGGTGATATCAGCCGAATCGAACTGGGTCACGTGCGGGATGTTCAGCCAGCTGCGGTGCAGGCTCGACGCGCCGATCTGCATCAGGCGAGTCATCGGCACTTCTTCGATTTCGCCGAAACGGCTGAAGTCGACGACCGGAATCGGCGGGATGCCCGCGCCACCGGTTGCGCCAGCAGCAGCGGCCGGTGCTTCCTTGGCCTTCTGCATCATCGCTTTGACGTAAACCTGAACGTCTTCCTTGAGGATGCGACCGTGTGGGCCGCTGGCGCCGACCGCATTAAGTTCAACACCGAACTCACGGGCCAGTTGACGCACGGCAGGGCCGGCGTGCACTTTGGCGCCCGGTTTGGCCGGCGCCGCAACCGGCGCCGCAACCGGCGCGGCGGCAGCAGGTGCAGCGACTGCCGGAGCAGCAGCGGCAGGCGCTGGAGCATTTGGCGCAGCAGCGGCTGGAGCCGGGGCAGCCGCAGGGGCCGCGCCTTTGACTTTCAGCTTGAGGATCAGGTCGCCGGTGCCGACTTCGTCGTCCAGCTTGATGGAAACGCTTTCCACCACGCCAGCGGCAGGCGATGGAATTTCCATGCTCGCCTTGTCGGATTCCAGGGTGATCAGCGATTGATCAGCCTCGACGGTGTCACCAGCCTTGACCAACACTTCGATGATCTTGGCCTTGCCGGCCGAACCGATGTCCGGGACATGGATGTCCTGAACGCTGTCGGCCACTGGGGCTGCCGGGGCTGCCGCAGGAGCAGGTGCAGCAGCAGCGGCTGGCGCAGCAGCCTGAGCCGGAGCGGCTGCAGCCGGTGCCGCAGCACCTGCCACTTCCAGGTCCAGAATCAGGTCGCCCGTGCCGACTTCGTCGTTGAGCTTGACGCTGATGGCCTTGACCACGCCCGCAGCAGGCGACGGGATTTCCATGCTCGCCTTGTCGGACTCCAGAGTGATCAGCGATTGATCAGCCTCGACGGTGTCGCCGACCTTGACCTGAATCTCGATGATCTGGGCCTTGCCCGACGAGCCGATGTCCGGCACGTGCACTTGCTGAACCGAAGCGGCAGCCGGGGCCGCGGCTGGTGCGGCAGCAGCAGGTGCGGCGGCCGGTTTTTCTTCGGCTTTGGCGGCAGGCGCGGCGGCAGGCGCAGGGGCCGCTTGCGCAGCGCCCTCGACTTCCAGCTCAAGCAGTTCGTCGCCTTCTTTCAGGCGGTCGCCCAGCTTCACTTTCAGGCTTTTGATGACGCCGGCCTTCGGGGCCGGCACTTCCATGCTGGCCTTGTCCGATTCCAGAGTCAGGATGCTCTGGTCGGCTTCGATGCGGTCGCCGACCTTCACAAACAGTTCAATTACTTCACCTTCACCGCTGCCGATGTCAGGTACGCGAATGAGTTCGCTCACAGGGTTTCTCCTCAGCAGTCCAGTGGGTTGCGTTTTTCCGGGTCGATGCCGAACTTGGTGATGGCTTCAGCCACGACCTTAGGTTCGATATCGCCACGGTCAGCCAGTGCTTCCAGGGCTGCCAGCACCACGAAATGACGGTCGACTTCGAAGAAATGACGCAGTTTCTTGCGGCTGTCGCTGCGGCCGAAACCGTCGGTGCCCAGGACTTTGAATTCCTTGGACGGTACCCACTGACGGATCTGCTCGGCGAACAGCTTCATGTAGTCGGTGGATGCAATGACCGGACCTTTACGGCCGCTCAGGCATTCTTCGACGTAGCTCTGCTTAGGCTTCTGGCCAGGTTTCAGACGGTTGCTGCGCTCTACGGCCAGGCCGTCGCGACGCAGTTCGTTGAAGCTGGTGACGCTCCATACGTCAGCGCCGATGTTGAACTCTTCACGCAGGATCTTCGCCGCTTCACGCACTTCACGCAGGATGGTGCCGGAGCCCATCAGCTGTACGTGGTGGGCTGCTTCGCGGGTGTCTTCTTCAAGCAGGTACATGCCTTTCTTGATGCCTTCTTCGGCACCGGCCGGCATGGCTGGCTGCTGGTACGACTCGTTCATCACGGTGATGTAGTAGAAGATGTCCTGTTGCTCTTCGGTCATCTTCTTCATGCCGTCCTGAATGATCACCGCCAGCTCGTAGCCGTAGGTCGGATCGTAGGTGCGGCAGTTCGGGATGGTGGCAGCCAGCAGGTGGCTGTGACCGTCTTCGTGCTGCAGACCTTCACCGTTCAGGGTAGTACGGCCGGCGGTGCCGCCGATCAGGAAGCCACGGGTACGGCTGTCGCCAGCGGCCCAGGCCAGATCGCCAATACGCTGGAAGCCGAACATCGAGTAGAAGATGTAGAACGGCAGCATCGGCTGGTTGTGGCTGGAGTACGAAGTACCGGCGGCGATGAAGGAACTCATGGCGCCCGCTTCGTTGATGCCTTCCTCAAGGATCTGACCTTTCTGGTCTTCCTTGTAGAACATCACCTGGTCTTTATCGACTGGCTCGTAGAGCTGGCCAACGGACGAGTAGATGCCCAGTTGACGGAACATGCCTTCCATACCGAAGGTACGGGCTTCGTCCGGGATGATCGGTACGATGCGCGGGCCGATTTCCTTGTCCTTGACCAGTTGCGCGAGGATCCGCACGAACGCCATGGTGGTGGAAATTTCGCGGTCGCCGGAACCGTCGAGGATGGCCTTGAGGGTGTCCAGGTCCGGCGTCGGTACGCTGAAGCTCTTTGCGCGGCGCTGAGGCACGAAACCGCCCAGTGCAGTGCGACGCTCGCTCAGGTAACGGGCTTCGGCGCTGTTTGGCTCTGGCTTGAAGAACGGCAGGTTCTCCAGCTCTTCGTCCTTGACCGGAATGTCGAAGCGGTCGCGGAACAGCTTCAGGCTTTCGACATCGACTTTCTTGGTGTTGTGCGCGGTGTTTTTCGCTTCGCCGGCACCGGTGCCATAACCCTTGATGGTCTTGGCCAGGATGACGGTCGGTTGTTCTTTGTGGTTGACCGCTTCGTGGTACGCCGCGTAGACCTTGTACGGGTCGTGGCCGCCACGGTTGAGTTTCCAGATCTCGTCGTCGGACAGGTCTGCAACCATCGCCTTGAGTTCTGGCGTGTTGAAGAAGTGTTCACGGACGAACGCGCCGTCTTTGGCTTTGTAGTTCTGGTACTCGCCGTCAATGACTTCGTCCATGCGACGTTGCAGGATGCCGTCGACGTCTTTGGCCAGCAGTGGGTCCCAGAAACGGCCCCAGATGACTTTGGTCACGTTCCACTGAGCACCGCGGAACACGCCTTCGAGTTCCTGGATGATCTTGCCGTTGCCGCGAACCGGGCCGTCCAGGCGCTGCAGGTTGCAGTTGATGACGAAGATCAGGTTGTCCAGTTTCTCGCGGCCGGCCAGGGAGATCGCGCCCAGGGATTCGGGCTCGTCGCACTCGCCGTCGCCCAGGAAGCACCAGACTTTCTGTTTGCCCGGCTGGATGAAACCGCGATGTTCCAGGTACTTCATGAAGCGTGCCTGGTAGATCGCCTGGATCGGGCCCAGACCCATCGATACGGTCGGGAACTGCCAGAAGTCAGGCATCAGCCAAGGGTGCGGGTAGGACGACAGGCCCTGACCGTCGACTTCCTGGCGGAAGTTGTTCATCTGGTCTTCGGTGATGCGGCCTTCCATGAACGCACGGGCATATACGCCTGGCGAGGTGTGGCCCTGGAAGTAGATCAGGTCGCCGCCGTGTTCGTCGGTCGGGGCCTGGAAGAAATAGTTGAAGCCGATGTCATACAGGGTCGCGCTGGAAGCGAAGCTGGAGATGTGACCACCCAGGTCAGAATCTTTCAGGTTCGTACGCATTACCATGGCCATCGCGTTCCAGCGTACCAACGAGCGAATGCGGCGTTCCATGAACAGGTCGCCAGGCATGCGTGCTTCGTGGGTTACCGGGATGGTGTTGCGGTAAGGCGTGGTGATGGCGTAAGGGAGCTGCGAGCCGCTGCGGGTCGCGAGTTCACCCATACGGGTCATCAGATAGTGAGCACGGTCTTCGCCTTCTTTGTCGAGAACCGATTCCAGGGCGTCCAGCCATTCCTGGGTTTCGACGGGATCGAGGTCTTGCATGGCTTGCTCCAGGGCGGAAAGGCTTCCAGAATCGGTTGCCTGAGTTTGCGACTGGCCTTGTGGGCAGACGATTTAAAATTCTTGGATTGCCGACAGGTTGTTCCGGCGGCGTGTAGTTTTACTACAAATCTTCCGGCATTTCAGCCTTTCGGATGTATAGACGAGTAGTAAAACTACAGATGAAAGGCTTGTGGCCTCTGACTGCGTTGTGAGAATAATCGTTAAGGTTGGTCGATTACCATCCAGAAAAGGTGAAAGTTTGATGTTGGCTGCCAAAGAAAAAGAAATATCAGCTATTTCTAACTTTTGTTCGACAGTCCTTCGCGTAGCGGGTTTTCATCATTCACTACAAGCGGCCATTTCCACGCCGATCAAGGATAGACCATGACCCTGCCCGTGCTTGCCGAACTGCCCGCCATTCTCCTGCCGTTGGTCAGCCGATCCGAGCAGTCGTTCCGTACGGCCGTCGCTTCGCTGGAAGACGATCACGGCTTCTCGACCTGGACGCCGGAGCGCTGGGCGCAATTCGCCCGCGTCACCGCGGCCAGCGAGTTCGTCATTGAACAGAGCGTTCGTGACCCTTTGATGTTGCTGTCGCTGGTGCAATCCGGCGAACTCGAGCGCTCCTATGCCCCCGGTGAACTGTGTGCGCAGATTGCCACTGCCGTAAATGCTGCGCAGACCGAAGATGAACTCGGGCGCGTATTGCGCCGTCAGCGTGCGCGCCATCAGGTGCGGATCATCTGGCGTGACCTGACCCGGCAGGCCAGCCTGGTGCAGACCTGTCGCGACCTCTCGGACATGGCCGACGCCAGCATCGACCAAGCTTATCAATGGCTGTACAGCCGCCATTGCCAGCAATTTGGCACGCCGACCGGGCGTCGCAGCGGCGAGCCGCAGCAAATGGTCATCCTCGGCATGGGCAAGCTCGGCGCGGTCGAGCTTAACCTGTCCTCGGACATCGACCTGATCTTCGCCTACCCCGAGGGCGGCGAAACCGTCGGCGTGAAGCGCGCGCTGGATAACCAGGAATTTTTCATCCGCCTCGGTCAGCGTCTGATCAAGGCCCTCGATCCGATGACCGTCGATGGCTTCGTGTTCCGTGTCGACATGCGCCTGCGCCCTTACGGTTCGTCCGGCGCGCTGGTGCTGAGCTTCAATGCACTGGAGCAGTATTACCAGGATCAGGGCCGCGACTGGGAACGCTACGCGATGATCAAGGCGCGGGTGGTGGCCGGTGATCAAGTGGCCGGTGAGCAGTTGCTCGACATGCTGCGGCCGTTCGTTTACCGGCGTTATCTGGACTTCTCGGCGATCGAAGCACTGCGCACCATGAAGCAGTTGATTCAGCAGGAAGTGCGGCGCAAAGGCATGGCCGACAACATCAAACTGGGCTCGGGTGGCATCCGCGAGGTCGAGTTCATCGCCCAGGCCTTTCAACTGATTCACGGTGGCCGCGATCTGAGTCTGCAACAGCGTCCTCTATTAAAGGTGCTGAGCACGCTGGAAGGGCAGGGGTACTTGCCGCCAGCGGTGATCAGCGAGTTGCGCGAAGGTTACGAATTCTTGCGTTACACCGAGCACGCGATTCAGGCGATTGCCGACCGCCAGACCCAGATGCTGCCGGACGGCGCTCAGGATCAGGCGCGAATTGCTTTCATGCTCGGGTTTGCTGACTGGGCGTCTTTCCACGAAAAACTGATGTTCTGGCGCGGCCGCGTGGCCTGGCACTTTGCGCAGGTGATCGCCGATCCCGATGAGGAAGAGGGCGCCGAAAGCGAAGTGGTGGTGGGCGGTGAATGGCTGCCGCTGTGGGAAGAGGCGCAGGACGAAGAGGCGGCGTGCCGTCAGTTGCAAGAGGGTGGGTTTGGCGATGCGAGCAAAGCGCTGAAGGCACTGGCGAGTCTGCGCGGCAGTCCGCAATTGCGCGCGATGCAGCGATTGGGGCGTGAGCGTCTCGATGCGTTTATCCCGCGTTTGCTCGCCCAAGCGGTCGAGCATGACAACCCGGATCTGGTGCTTGAACGTGTGCTGCCACTGGTGGAAGCGGTTGCCCGGCGTTCGGCTTATTTAGTGTTGCTGACCGAAAACCCTGGTGCGCTGCGCCGTTTGCTGACGCTGTGTGCGGCGAGCCCGTGGATTGCCGAGCAGATCACCCGCTTCCCGCTGCTGCTCGACGAGTTGCTCAACGAAGGTCGACTGTTCAAGCCGCCGCTGGCACCGGAATTGGCCGCTGAGTTGCGCGAGCGTCTGACGCGCATTCCCGAAGACGACCTAGAGCAACAAATGGAAGCCCTGCGCCACTTCAAACTGGCGCACCGCTTGCGCGTCGCGGCTTCGGAAATCGCCGGCAGTTTGCCGCTGATGAAAGTCAGCGATTACCTGACCTGGTTGGCCGAGGCCATTCTCGAACAAGTGCTGGCCCTGGCCTGGCGTCAAACGATCGCCAAATACGGCACGCCGCTGCGCACCGACGGCACCTTGTGTGATCCCGGCTTCATCATTGTCGGTTATGGCAAAGTCGGCGGTCTGGAGTTGGGGCATGGTTCCGATCTGGATCTGGTGTTCATCCATGACGGCGATCCGCAGGCGGAAACCGATGGCCCGAAACCGATCGATGGGGCGCAGTTCTTCACCCGGCTCGGCCAGCGGATCATTCACTTGCTGACGGCGCAGACCAACTCCGGCCAGCTCTATGAAGTGGATATGCGTCTGCGTCCGTCCGGTGCGTCCGGGCTGTTGGTCAGTTCGCTCGGCGCGTTTGCCCGCTATCAGGAAAATGAAGCATGGACGTGGGAGCATCAGGCTTTGGTGCGCGCTCGGGTGTTGGTCGGCAGCCAGGATGTCGGTCAGGCCTTCGAGAAAGTCCGCGCTCAAGTGTTGGGCAAAGCGCGGGATCTGGCGAAGCTGCAACAGGAAGTCAGCGAAATGCGTGCGAAGATGCGCGACAACCTCGGCAGCAAGAGCACTGCGGCCGGTACAGCGGCAAATGCCTTCGAGGCCACGGCGCCGTTCGACCTCAAGCAGGACGCCGGAGGTATCGTCGATATTGAATTTATGGTGCAATACGCGGCCCTGGCGTGGTCGCAAAGCCATCCGCCATTGCTGCGCTGGACCGATAACATCCGCATTCTGGAAGAGCTGGAGCACGAAGGGCTGATGCCTGCCGAAGAGGCCAGCCTGTTGCGTGAGGCGTATAAAGCCTACCGCTCCGCCGCCCACCGGCTGGCGTTGCAGAAGGATGCCGGGGTGATCCCGGGTGACCAGTTTGCCGATGAGCGTCGGCAGGTAGTGCGGATCTGGCGCGAGTTGGGGCTAAGCTGAAGTGCGCCAATGAAGGTAATGAGATTCAGAAGTGGGAGCGAGCCCGCTCCCACAGTGATCTGCGGTGAGTCGCAGATATGTGAACAGATGCAAAACCCTGTAGGAGCGAGCCTGCTCGCGATCGTGGAGTGACACTCGACAGTCATGTTGAAGGTAATGACCCATCGCAAGCAGCCTGTGTTCCCACCGTGATTATCGAGGCGGGGAGGCGTAATGCCTCCCCGGTTCGTTTTTGGAAACCACATGAATATTCTGATCGTTGGGCCCAGTTGGGTCGGTGACATGGTGATGGCGCAGACCCTGTTTCAGTGTCTCAAGCAACGCCACCCGCAATGCGAAATCGACGTACTGGCCCCAGAGTGGAGCCGGCCGATCCTTGAGCGCATGCCGCAAGTGCGCAAGGCCTTGAGCTTTCCGCTCGGCCACGGCGCGCTGGAGTTGGCGACGCGTCGGCGCATCGGCAAATCCCTGGCCGGTCAGTACGATCAGGCGATCCTGTTGCCCAACTCGCTGAAGTCGGCGCTGGTGCCGTTTTTTGCCGGCATCAAGACACGCACCGGTTGGCGCGGCGAGTTCCGCTACGGCCTGCTCAACGACGTGCGCACTCTCGACAAAGAGCGTTATCCGCTGATGATCGAGCGCTTCATGGCTCTGGCCTATGACGCGAACGCCGAGCTGCCAAAACCTTATCCGCGTCCGAGCCTGCAAATCGATCCGGTGAGCCGCGAAGCGGCACTGGCCAAATTTGGCCTGACCCTCGATCGCCCGGTGTTGGCCTTGTGCCCCGGTGCCGAGTTCGGCGAGTCCAAACGCTGGCCGTCGGAGCATTACGCCAAGGTCGCCGAAGCGCGTATTCGTGAGGGCTGGCAGGTGTGGCTGTTCGGTTCGAAGAACGATCATGCGGTGGGCGAAGACATTCGCGCGCGGCTGATTCCCGGTTTGCGTGAAGAGTCGGTGAACCTCAGTGGCGACACGTCCTTGGCCGAGGCTATCGATTTGATGTCCTGCGCCGATTCGGTGGTGTCCAACGACTCCGGCCTGATGCACGTCGCCGCCGCGCTGAACCGGCCATTGGTGGCGGTCTACGGTTCGACTTCGCCAGGCTTTACCCCGCCGCTGGCCGAGCATGTCGAAATCGTCCGTCTGGGCCTTGAATGCAGTCCGTGCTTCGACCGTACTTGCCGGTTTGGCCATTACAACTGCCTGCGCCAATTAATGCCGGACGCGGTCAACGATGCCTTGCAGAAGCTGCACGGCTCTGTGGTCGAGGTTCATTAAGTTGCGGGTATTGCTGATCAAGACTTCTTCGCTGGGCGACGTGATTCACGCGTTGCCAGCGCTGACCGACGCGGCTCGGGCCATTCCCGGGATCAAGTTCGACTGGGTGGTGGAAGAAGGCTTCGCCGAGATTCCGACCTGGCACCCGGCCGTCGGCAAGGTGATTCCGGTGGCGATCCGCCGCTGGCGCAAAAACCTCTGGCAGACCCTCAAGAGCGGCGAGTGGAAACGCTTCAAGCAAAGCGTGCGCGCGAGCAAGTACGACTTGGTGATCGACGCCCAGGGCCTGCTGAAAAGCGCCTGGCTGACCCGCTACGTCAAGGCCCCTGTGGCCGGTCTCGATAAAGGTTCAGCGCGTGAGCCGATCGCGGCGCGTTTTTATGATCGAAAGCTCGCCGTGGCGCGGGGGCAGCACGCCGTTGAGCGGGTGCGGCAGTTGTTTGCCATCGCCCTCGGTTATGACCTGCCCAAGGGGCTGGGCGATTACGGCCTGAGTGTCGAGCGACTGGTGGAGTTGCCGCGCAAGAGTGCTTTCGTGGTGTTCCTCCATGGCACGACGTGGGATACCAAACACTGGCCGGAAGCCTATTGGCGTGAGCTGACCGAACGTGTCGGTTACCTCGGCGTCGGCGTGAAGCTGCCGTGGGGCAATCCGCTGGAGAAGGCCCGTGCCGAGCGCATCGCGGCGGGCTTCAAACACGCCGAAGTCTTGCCGAAGCTGAACCTGGCCGGTGTCGGCAAAGTGTTGGCCGGCGCCCAAGCCTGCGTGGCAGTGGACACCGGGCTCGGCCATTTGGCCGCGGCGCTGGATGTTCCAACGATTTCGCTGTTCGGCCCGACCAATCCGGGCCTGACTGGCGCCTACGGCAAAGTGCAGATTCACTTGGCCAGCGACTTTTCGTGCGCGCCGTGCCTGCAAAAGAAATGTACCTACCAACCGACTGCGCAGGATGCCCGTCAGTTTGACCTGAAACGCGAGCAGCCTCTGTGCTTCACGCGTGTGAATCCCGAGCGTGTCGCCAGCCGACTGAGCACGTTGTTAATGGCTGAGGAGCTGCGCTGATGCAATTGGCATTTGTCCTGTACAAATATTTTCCGTTCGGTGGCTTGCAGCGCGACTTCATGCGCATCGCCCTCGAATGCCAGCAGCGCGGCCACCAGATTCGCGTCTACACCCTGATCTGGGAAGGCGATGTACCGCCCGGTTTCGAAGTGCTGGTGGCGCCGGTCAAGGCGTTCTTCAACCATCGGCGCAACGAAAAGCTCACCGCGTGGATGGAGGCCGATCTGGCCAGGCGGCCGGTGGATCGCCTGATCGGCTTCAACAAAATGCCGGGTCTGGACGTTTACTACGCCGCTGACGGCTGTTTCGAAGACAAGGCGCAGAACCTGCGCAACTCGTTGTATCGCCGCTGGGGCCGCTATCGCCACTTCGCCGAGTACGAGCGTGCGGTGTTCGCCAAGGACGCGAAGACGCAAGTGCTGATGATTTCCGAAGTCCAGCAACCGCTGTTCATCAAGCATTACGACACGCCGATCGAACGCTTCCATCTGCTGCCGCCGGGTATTGCCCAGGATCGTCGGCGCCCGGCGGATGCCGGTGAGATTCGCGCCGGGTTCCGCGCTGAATTCAACCTCAAGGACGACGATCTGCTGCTGGTGCAGATCGGCTCCGGGTTCAAGACCAAGGGCGTGGATCGCAGCCTCAAGGCGCTGGCCGCGTTGCCCGCTGAGCTGAAGAAGCGCACCCGGCTGTTTGTAATCGGCCAGGATGACCCCAAATTGTTCCAGATGCAGAGTGCAACTTTGGGCCTGGGCGACAACGTGACGTTTCTCAAGGGCCGCAGCGATATCCCGCGGTTTCTGCTTGGCGCCGATCTGTTGATCCATCCGGCGTACAACGAAAATACCGGCACAGTGCTGCTTGAAGCGCTCGTCGCCGGTTTGCCGGTGCTGGTCAGCGCGGTCTGCGGTTACGCCCATTACATCGCTGAGGCGGATGCCGGGCGGGTGCTGGGCGAGCCGTTCGATCAGGCGCAACTGACCCGGTATTTGACAGACATGTTGACCGATGACTCTGCGCGCGCGGCCTGGAGCCGCAACGGTGTGGCCTTCGCCGAGACGGCTGACCTCTACAGCATGCCGCAGCACGCGGCCGATGTGATTCTGGCGGAGCACGCTTAAATGAAGTTGATGCTGGCTGAACCGTTCAAGAGCCTCTGGGCTGGACGCGACCCGTTCACTGAAGTCGAAGGCTTGCAGGGCGAGGTTTACCGCGAGCTCGAAGCGCGCCGGACATTACGCACGGAAGTCGACGGCAACGGATTTTTCGTCAAGATCCACCGCGGCATCGGCTGGGGCGAGATCTTCAAGAACCTGCTGACTGCCAAGCTGCCGGTGCTCGGCGCGGGTCAGGAGTGGAAGGCCATCCAGCGTTTGCAGGAAGTCGGTGTGCCAACCATGACCGCCGTTGCCTACGGCGAGAAGGGCAGCAACCCGGCCGATCAGCATTCGTTTATCGTCACCGAAGAGCTGGCGCCGACTATCAGTCTGGAAGACTTCAGCATCGACTGGGTCAAGCAGCCACCGCAGCCGAAACTCAAGCAGGCGCTGATCGCCGAGGTGGCGCGGATGACCGGCATGATGCACCGCGCCGGCGTCAATCACCGCGACTGCTACATCTGCCACTTCCTGTTGCACACCGACAAACCGGTGACGGCCGAGGACTTCAAGCTCTCGGTGATCGACCTGCACCGGGCCCAGACCCGCGCGGTCATCACCCAGCGCTGGCGCAACAAGGACCTGGCGGCGCTGTACTTTTCCGCGCTGGACATCGGCCTGACTCGCCGCGACAAACTGCGCTTCCTCAAAGGCTACTTCCAGCAACCGCTGCGCCAGATTCTGGCTGAAGAAGCGCCGTTGCTGAGCTGGCTGGAAGGCAAGGCCAACAAACTCTACGAGCGTAAGCAGCGTTACGGGGATGCGCTCTGATGGCGGGTTGGACTCTTGAACCGCAATACAGTGATCTCGCCGAAGATTTCGGCAGCCTCCAAGCTGTCTTTGCCCTGCAAGGCGAGCGTCTGACCCGCGACCCGCTGTCCGAGGTCATTCGCGTACAGCGCAATGGCGTCAACTATTACGTCAAGCGCTACGTCGGCGCCGGTAAAGGCTTGCGCCGTTATCTTGGCAAGCCGCGGGTGAAGATGGAGTGGCAGAATCTCAAGCGTTTCGCCAAGTGGGACATTCCCACTGCCGAAGTGGTGGCTTGGGGGCTGGAGCGCCGTGGCGCGGCGTACGATCGAGGGGCGATGATCACTCGCGAGCTGCCCAACACTGAAGACCTCTCGGCACTCGCCGAGCGCAAGGACCCGAAACTCAAGGATCGTGCCTGGGTCGATGGTGTCAGCCGGCAGTTGGCCGCTTATACCCGCACGATGCACGATCACCGCTTTACCCATAACGATCTGAAATGGCGCAACCTGTTGATTGATGACCAGGCGCGGATATTTCTGATCGATTGCCCCAATGGCGAGTTCTGGCGCGGCTTCTGGCTCAAATATCGGATCACCAAGGATCTGGCCTGTCTCGACAAACTCGCCAAATATCACCTGTCCAATACCCAACGCCTGCGCTTCTATAAGCAATATCGCCAGTGCGACCGGCTGAATGCGGCCGATAAGAAACGGATTCGGCACGTGGTGAGATTTTTCGAGGGACGTGAATGACTGATTTTCTGGCCGAAGAAGACCGCGCGCTGCTTGAACGCCATGGTCTGGGCACTTTTGACGCTCTGTGGGCCAAGCAACTGGAAGCGGTGGATGAGCCGAATACGGCCCGTGGCGGCTGGAGCAGCGTCTTCCGTATGGACCTGGAAGGGCAGGGTTACTACCTCAAGCGCCAGAGCAATTATCTGACGCGCACCCTGCATGCGCCCTTCGGCGAGCCAAGCTTTGCCCGCGAGTTCCGTAATATCAGCCGATATCGCAAACTGGGCATTCCTGCGTTGCAGGCGGCTTTTTTCGGTGAGCGCAAAGTCGATGGCGAAGTCCGGGCGATCCTGTTGACGCGCGCGCTGGACGGCTGGAACGATCTGGAATCGCTGCTCGCGAGCTGGGCAGATCTTAGCGCCGCTCAGCACTCGGCCATCCTCAAGGCCTGTGGGCTGCTGGCTCGGCATCTGCACGGCGTACGACAGGTGCATGGCTGCTTCTACCCCAAACACATTTTTCTGCGGGCCACCGGTGACGGGTATCAGGCGCAACTGATCGACCTGGAGAAAACCCGGCCGTTGTTGTTCGGCATGCGTGACCGGATCAAGGATCTGGAGCCCCTGCAACGTCGCGCTACGGCGTGGGGCGAGCCGCAACTGCGTGAATTGCTGGCGGCATATCTCGATCAACCGACCACCAGTGCGCTGCTCGATCATTGGCTCGTTCGCCTGACCGCGCGCCGCAGCCACAAGGAGACTCGCTGATGCAATTGTCCGAGCTGGCCGCTGCCGGACGAACCCCGCAACTGCCACTGACGGTGGCCCTGGCCGATGCGGCCGGTGTTGCGGATTTGCAGTTGCTGAGTCTGCTGCGGGTCTTGCCGGGGCAGCGCTACGTCGGCGCGGGTGTCTGGCGCGGCCGGCCAGTGCTGGCCAAATTGCTGGTCGGCAGCAAGGCATCCCGGCATTTTCAGCGTGAACTGGACGGCGTGCGCTTGCTGGCCGCGCAAGGCATGACCACGCCGTTGCTGTTGGCCGATGGCCTGAAGGACGGTGAGGGGGGCTGGCTGCTGTTCGAATTCCTTGAAGGCGCCGAAAGCCTCGGCGATGCCTGGGCGAAAGTCGAGTCGCTGCCGGTGCTGGCGGATGAACAGTCTGCGGTGTTGGCCGAGGCGCTTGGCACCATTGGCGAGCTGCACGGCAAGGGGCTCTGGCAGGAAGATTTGCATCTGGACAATCTGCTGCGTCACGGCGGTCAGTTGTACTTGATCGACGGTGCCGGGATTTGTGTGGAAACCGCCGGTCAGCCGTTGTCGCGACAAAAGGTTCTGGAAAATCTCGGAGTGTTTTTCGCCCAGTTGCCCAAGGCGCTGGAACCGTTTACCGAAGAACTGTTGGTGTATTACTTGCTGAGCAACAGCGAGCACGCGCTGCCGCTGGAAGCCTTGCAGAAACAGATCGACAAGGTGCGCCGCTGGCGTCTGAAGGATTACCTGATCAAGGTCGGTCGCGAATGCACGCTGTTCAGCGTCCGGCGTGGCGCGTTCGGCTTGCGCGCCATTCGTCGCGAGGAAGAGGCTGCGATGGTGCCGGTGCTTGAGAGCGCCGATGCGTTGCTTGATAAGGGCCATCTCTACAAGACTGGCGGCGCCGCGAGCGTCGGCAAGGTCGAAGTTGGCGCCCGCACGCTGGTGATCAAACGCTACAACATCAAGGGATTTGCCCATTGGCTCAAGCGGTTCTGGCGCCCGAGTCGTGCCTGGCATTCGTGGCGTGAAGGCAATCGCCTGGCGTTTCTCGGTATTGCCACGCCCAAACCGCTGGCGGTGCTGGAGAAGCGCTTTTTGTGGTTACGCAGTCGCGCCTATCTGGTGACCGAGTTCCTGCCCGGGCCGGACATCATCGAGCGCTTTGCGCCTTACGTTGAAAGCGGTGAAGCGCCGGAAGCGGAGTTGCAGGCGCTGGATCAGTTGTTCGCCAGATTGATTGACGAGCGGATCAGCCATGGCGACTTCAAGGGACACAATCTGTTCTGGCAGGATGATCGCTGGGCGCTGATCGATCTGGACTCGATGTGCCAGCATGGATCTGTCGGCAGTTTCGCGCCGGCCTATGCTCGTGACCGTGCGCGATTCATGCGCAACTGGCCCGAAAGCAGCGCGCTGTATCAGATTATTGATCTGCGGTTGCCGAAAGATATTTCCAGCGTGCCCTGAGACAAACCAGCAGTAGAGGACAAGATTCAGCGACTTGTCCTACAGCTTCTCCAGAAGCCATGAACTGTGCCCTGTTCAGTCCAGATGCTAATTTGCCCAACGACCTTGGAGGGCGAATTTTGACCATTAAACAGGCTGCAACGCTGGGTGTGTTTTCATGGATTCTGGCTGGCTGTGGCAGCGCCATGACTGTCCTGCAGGATGATGCCGACGTCGCGCGGGACATGCGCAAGCAAAAAACCTACTGCCAGTCCATTCCACGCATTTACAGTGGGTTGGCCTATGATTTTTGCGTGTTGAACGCACCGCCTGATCCAGGCGGCTATCTTGTCCCGTTCGTGTTGCTGGACTTGCCCTTGTCCGGGGTGTTCGACACCGTTGCGCTGCCTTATACGATTTATCGTCAGGCCACTGAAGGCAATATCGGTATCTACTGGCGCAAGGGCGGTTATTGAGTCTTCAGGCAAGGTTTATCCAAACCATTCGCTGCGGGTCAATTCGCACAGGGTAATTCCCGTCATGTTTACGCTATAATCCCGCCCTTTAGCTGTCTCTCGCCCGGAGTGAGGACACATACATCTTCAAGGCGCATCGCGCCTGAACGCAGACTAAAGAGGCTAGACCCCTGTGGCATTGACGATTCTTGGCCTGTCCGGCGCCCTTAGCCATGACCCTTCAGCAGCCTTGTACATCGACGGCAAGCTGGTGGCGGCGGCTGAAGAAGAGCGCTTCGTACGCGATAAGCATGCAAAGAACCGCATGCCCTACGAATCGGCGAAGTTCTGTCTTGAGCAGGCCGGTATCAAGCCGTCCGACGTTGACGTAGTTGCGATCCCGTTCGCTCCGATCAGCCTGTTCGGCAAGGCGCGCTGGCACTACGCCAAGCGTTACTGGTACGCGCCGGATCGCGCCCTGGATGCGATTCTGATGGGCAACCGCCGCTACAAGCGCTACCGCAACAAGATTGTCTGGTGCCTGGAGCAATTGGGTTTTGATCCGAAAAAGATCAAGATCGAACCAGTCGAGCACCACTTGGCTCACGCCTCCAGCGCCTACCACTGCTCCGGTTTCAAAGAAAAAACCGCGATCCTCGGTATCGACGGCAAGGGCGAGTACGCCACGACTTTCTTCGGTTATGGCGAAAACGGCAAGATCCACAAGATCAAGGAATTCTTCGACCCTGACTCCCTCGGCGGCTTGTATGGCGCGATCACCGAGTTCCTCGGTTTCGAGATGCTCGACGGCGAGTTCAAGGTCATGGGCATGGCGCCTTACGGTGACGCCAGCAAATACGATTTCTCGCGCTTGGCTTCGTTCGAAAATGGCGAATTGGTGATCAACACCGACTACGCCAACGTCATCGGCTTGCGTCGCTACAAAGAGAAGGGCAAAGGCTTCTACTTCTCGCCGAAGCTGATCGAATGGCTCGGGCCGAAACGTGAAGGTGACATCGCTGACGAACCTTACATCCACTACGCCGCGAGCATGCAAGCGCTGTTCGAGAAACTGGCGCTGCAAATGATCGACCATTACCTGGGCGATGTGCTCAAGGAAACCGGCAAACTGGCTTTTGCCGGTGGCTGTGCGTTGAACGTCAAGCTGAACCAGAAAATCATTGCTCGTGACGACATCAAGGAGTTGTTCGTACAACCGGCGTCCGGCGATGCCGGCACGGCGGTCGGCGCAGCAGCCTATGTGTCCCATGCCCGTGGCGTTCCGGTCGAGAAGATGGAGCACGTCTACCTCGGCCCGTCTTACAGCAACGAAGACGTGATCGCCGCCTGCGCCCGTCACGAGAGCAAGCCGGTCTGGCGCAAGCTCGACAACATGCCCGAGCAGATCGCCAAAATCATGGTTGACGGCAATCCGGTGGCCTGGTTCCAGGGCCGCATGGAATTCGGTCCGCGTGCGCTGGGTGGCCGTTCGATCATTGGCTGCCCGAGCGTCCCCGGTGTCGCCGACCGCATCAATCATCAGATCAAGTTCCGCGAGCGCTGGAGGCCTTTCTGCCCGTCGATGCTCGACACTGTCGCCCCGCAGATGATCAAGATCGATCACCCGGCGCCGTTCATGACCTTCACCTTTGAAGTGGCTGAAGAGTGGAAGACCCGCGTGCCGGAAGTCGTCCACGAAGATGGCACTTCCCGGGCCCAGGTACTCAAGCGCGAATACAACCCGCGCTACTACGACATGATGAAGGCGCTGGAAAGCCTCACTGGAAATGGCGTATCGCTGAACACCTCGCTCAACCGTCGTGGCGAACCGATGATCTGCTCGCCGACCGACGCGCTGAACATGTTTTTTGGCTCCGATCTGGAATACCTGATCATGGAAGATATTCTGGTAGTCAAAGAAGGCACAAACGCTTATGACACGCTCGGCTGAACGCCATGTGCTGCAGTTCTGTCACGGCTATGACGGGCCGTTCCTCGACTGCGCGCGGCAGTACGCCAGCCTGTTCGCGGGCACAGGCTATCGGGTGACCACGGTCTTTCTGACCGGCGTCGCCGATAGCGAAGTCGCCGCGGCGTGTGCTTCAGATGAAGTGTTGTTCATGGAATACAGTTCCAAGGCTATTCGTGGCCTGAAGCTGGGCGCTATCGGCGATCTGCGAAAGATCGCCGCTTCACGCAACTTCAGTTTCTGTATTGCCCATCGTTTCAAGCCGATTTACATCGCCTTACTGGGTACTTCGCTGCCGGTGATCGGCGTACACCACGCGTTCGACGATTACAAACGCGGCACGCGCAAGCTGTTCGCGCACATTTTTCGTAAGCGCCTGAGTCTGCTCGGGGTGTCTGATGCGGTGCGTGACGATATGCGCCGATATCTGCCGAAGTGGCCAGCGACGCGGATTCAGACGTTGTACAACCGCATCGACGTGGCTGCATTGCAAGCCTCTCAGATGTCAGTCGGCGAGGCTCGGGAGACACTGGGGCTGTCGGCGGACGCGTTTATCGTCGGCAACGTCGGACGGCTTCACCCGGACAAGGATCAGGCCACGCTGTTGCACGGTTTTGCCGCGGCTTTGCCCGGTCTGCCGGACAACAGCCAGTTGGTGATCCTCGGCGAGGGCCGTCTGGAGCAAGATCTCAAGGCACTGGCTCGCGAGCTGGGTGTTGGCGACCGCGTGATGTTTCTCGGTCAAGTGTCGCAAGCGCGCAATTACTTCCGAGCGTTTGACGTATTTGCCCTGAGTTCTGATCACGAGCCGTTTGGTATGGTGCTGCTGGAGGCGATGGCCGCCGGTGTGCCATTGCTGAGCACAGCGTGTGGTGGGGCAAAGGAAGTGGTTGAAGGCGTGGGCATTCTGTTCCCTATGGGCGACGCCCAACACCTTGCACAAGGCCTGCAACATCTGGCGGGAATGAATGATCAACAGCGTCTTCAGTGCGCCGAGCTGATGCTCGACCGTTTACGTGAGCGTTTCTCCGACAGCGCGGTGTACGACACCTTCTGGCGTTTGCCGCAAGTTACCGATCTGGCACCGAGGGGCTGATGCTCAACCGATTTCAAGGCTGGCGCGAACGTGGCTGGTCGCCCGTTGACGCCTCCACCTATGCAACAGCCTGGCAGCGTTTTGGCGGCAGCGTCGCGACTCACCCGCTGGTGGTTGAGCGTCTGGCCGATCTGGCCGGCATCCCGGTGCGCTATCTGGCGTGGGAGCAGGACGGTGACGTCAAAGCCGCGATCCCGACCTGGGGCCGTGATCTGGCCTTATCCAAGGACGTACTCAAACGCAGCGGGAAAAAAGGCTTGTTCGACCTCGGCAACGCTGAGTTGATCTTGCCGGCTGCCGCTGATGCTCAGGCTCCGCTGCGTCATCGCGCACGCTATCTGTCGGCGCTCAACGAAAACCGTTTCAGCGGTATGAAGTTGCAGACCGAACAACTGGCCATGGCCCGTACGCCCGAAGAACTGTCGAAGAAATTTCGCTACAACCAGCGCCGCGAATTGCGTCTGCTGGAAGAGGCGGGCGGGGTGGTGCGTCCGGTCGGCGAGTTTTCCAGTGCCGAGTTGGCGGCGATCTACTGCGATCTGTTTCAGCGTCGCTGGGGCTTTCCGGCCACCGGTGCGGCGCGCATGGCGCAGGTCATCGAGCTGTTGCGCGATCTGTTGATCGGCTCGGTGATCTTCCTCAACGACGCGCCGATTGCGATTCAACTGGTCTATCGCGTTGAAGCGCCGCAATGGATCAGTGTTGAGTACGTCAATGGTGGCGTTGATCCAGAGACCCGTGAATTCAGTCCCGGCAGCGTACTGAGCTTCCTCAATACGCAAAGCGCCTGGGAGCATGCTCGGGCGCTGGACAAGCCGATGCGTTTTTCCTTCGGTCGTGCCGACCGTGAGTATAAGGATCGGTGGTGCAACCCTGTGCCGGTGTTCACCGTATGAGCCAGCTCATGAGCCGTAAACAGCAATTGCTCAAACGCCACCGGCGCAACAAGCGTATCGCTCTGCTGGTGGCGCTGATCGTAATGATCTCAGTCGGCGTGCTGGTTGCTTGGTGGCTGCCATTGTTGCTCGCGGTGCTCGGCTGGATCGCCCATGAGGCCTGGTTTGCCGATCATCTGTTCTATTCGCCGAAAGACGATTACCAGTACAGCTTTCCACCATTCACACCACAACCCAAGGTTCACTTGAACGGCGAACAGTTGCGTTTGGATGACGGCGTGATGCTGGTGGATGATGCCACGTTGATTCTGCAGGTGCGGGTCAAAAGCACTTGGCTGGGACGTTTCCTTGACCCTCGGATCGAGTTGGTCGGTGGCCCTCACCCTGATTCGCAAACCTTCGAGCGTGGCGTCAGCGGCCAGCGTTATCTGAACCTCAGTGGTCATGCACACACCCTTTCGCAGGGGCGGCTGCGCTTGCGGGGGCGTTTCTGCCGGGTGGCCGGCAAGGCGGTCCTGTGGGTGCTGGAGCAACCGGATTATCGTCGTCAGCGCGTGATGGTGATCGCGCCGCATGCGGACGACGCTGAATTGGCGGCCTACGGTTTGTATAGTCAGGCCGACGAAGCCTGGATTGTCACCCTGACGGCTGGTGAGATCGAAGCCGAACATTATCAGCAGATGGGCATGAACAAGGTCGAGGCTGCCAGGCTCAAGGGCCGTCTGCGCGCCTGGGACAGTCTGGCCGTGCCGCGTTGGGCCGGTGTGCCGCAGGAGCACTGCGTGCAGCTCGGCTATTTCTGTCTGCAACTGGCAGCGATGCAAGCCGCGCCGAATCAGTCCGTGGGCTCGCGTGAAGCCGATCTGAATGACACGCGACTGTTTCGTCAGTTGAACCCGTTCACCTTGCCCGGTGATGCCGACGGTGCGCCGACCTGGAACAATCTGCTGGCGGACCTGCGTGAGGTTCTGTTGCGCGCACGCCCGGATGTGATCGTGCTGCCGCACCCGACGCTGGATCCGCATCCCGACCACATCTGCGCCCAGCAAGCCGTGGTTGAAGCCTTGAGCCATCTTGACTGGCAACCGACGCTGCTCGGTTACGCCAACCATCTGCACGACAACGACCGTTGGCCGATGGGCGACACAGGGCAGGGAATTGCGCTGCCGCCGGCCTTCGATCCGGCCGTTCCGATGCAGCCACTGTGTCTGCCTCTGTCCATAGAGCAACAACGCGACAAGGCGATGGCGCTCGGCATGATGCATGACTTGCAACCGCCGGCATCACTCAAGCGTCGCCTGCGACGATTGATTCAGTGGCAGTTGGCCAGTAGAGTGCCGTCGGTCTACGGCGAGAATGAATTTTTCAGGAAAGCGGTCAGGCGTCAGGAGTTGTTCTGGCTTCTCAGGCGTGGTGACACTCCTGTTAAGCCGCGTTAATGACATTCGCAGACTGGACTTGCCATCGCCGTTATTTCTCTGCGCATCGACTGGCTGGCTATGGTCTGTTTTCGATTCATGAGCGTCGGGTGGCGGGGCACTTGTATCTGATGTGCAACACCGCGCTCAAGCGCGAGTGGTTCATAAAGATCAAGGACTGGCGGCAACGGTTTACCGATCAGACACATCATGCGATGGACGAAAGCGCATTCAGCCGCATCGGATGGCGATCGTCCATTATCGTATTCCCATTTCGTTTGCTGAAAACGCAACGAATGGTCTCGATTGTCTCAGCCGAATCAGGCCGAAATCAGGCGCATTGCCGCCGGTCATGCTTGGATTATCAATGCAACGGGTTTCCACGAGGGGTCTTATGAGTCAACGATCTAAGGTCCTGCAACTGCAGCCTGATTACAACATCAAGGCACATGATTTTGCCGATCTCTCCGAGCAGATCGTCAAAGCCCTGCCGACGGATCGCTATGAAGTGACCGCAGCGTTTCTGCGCGGTAAACCCGCACCCGGCGAACCGGTGAGCCGTTCTGATCATTCGGTGTATTTCGAGTTTTCCGACAAGTCGCTTAAAGGTATGCGTCTGCGGGCGATGTGGCAGTTGTACAAGTTCTGCCGCCGTGAAAAGTTCGATGTGGTGATCTGCAATCGCTTCAAACCGGTGAACATGATGCTGACGCTCAATCGTTGGCTGAAGGTGCCGTTGTGCATTGGCATTTCCCACGGTTTCGGCGAATACGACCGCTTTTATCGACGCCGCCAGACCCAGCGCCTGATCGATCGGCACTGGCGGTTCGTCGGTGTCTCACCGGCAGTCAAACAGTACCTGCTCGATTGCGACTGCGGTTTCACCGACCAGAACACTTACGCCATCACCAATGCAATCGACATCGAACAGGCCGAAGGCTTGCAGCATAGCCGCGAGCGAGCGCGCGAACTATTGGGGATCGACCCGAATGTGCGGCTGATCGGCGCGCTGGGGCGGTTGGTATCGGTCAAGGGCCACACTTATCTGTTGCAGGCTTTCGCGGCGTTGAAGGACAAGTATCCGAATACTCAGTTGGCGATCATTGGTGCCGGCCGCCTGCAGGAGCCGTTGACTGCCGAGATCGAGCAACTGGGTCTGTGTGGTCGTGCGCACTTGCTGGGTTTCAAGGAAAACGCCCTGCAATATGTGCGCGCCTTCGATATCTGGACCATGCCATCGTTAGCCGAAGGTCTGGGCCTGGCACTACTCGAAGGCATGAGCGGTCACTTGCCGGTGATTGCTTCGAACGTACCGGCCATGTTGCCGTTGATCGAAGGTGCCGGTGGCCTGGCGACCATGCCCAAGGACGTACCGAGCCTGGTCGCGGCGCTCGATACCTACCTCGCACTGTCGGATGACGAACTCAAGGCCAAGGGCGAGCAGGCCTACCGTTATCTGCAGGAGCAACACGACATTGAGGTGTTCCGTCAGGCGTACCTGGACCTGATCGACTCCGGCCTGGAACAGGCCCGCAAGGAGCAGCAGCCGTGAGCGAAGGACAAACCATGCGCGAAGAACAAACTGCAAGCGACCGGCAAACACTCGTCACCGTCATCATTGCCTCTTATAACCACGGTCCATACATTGAGGAGAGCATCCTCAGCGTCCTTGACCAGACCTACAAAAACATCGAATTGCTGGTAATCGATGACGGCTCGAAGGACGACAGCGTCGAGCGAATCACTGCGTTACAGACGCAGCACGGATTCGATTTTCGCGTGCAGCAGAATCAGGGGCTGACCAATACGCTCAATGGTGCCATCGCGCGTGCCAAGGGTAGCCTGATCGTGCCGTTCGGTTCAGACGACATCATGTACCCTGATCGTATTGCCATCCAGGTGGCCTACATGGACGGTAAGCCGGAAGTGGGAATTTGCGCCGGTAACATCGAGTTGATCGATGCCGACGGCAACCTCTATCCAGAGAAGCGCCAGCGCCGGGATGTGCCATTCCGGCGCCTGGACTTCGATGACATGTTCCTTGAGCGCAAGCCGTACCCACCGGCCCCGACCCTGATGATCCGTCGCGAGGCGCTGGAAGCGGTCGGTGGTTTTGATCCGACGATTCGTCTGGAGGACTTGTTGATCGAGTTGAAGGTGACCCGGGCCGGCTACTTTATCGATGGCCTGAGCGTCGTCATGGCGCGCTACCGCAAGCACGCCACCAATTCGTACAAGAACCATCGCTTCATGATCGAAAACATCCTGCGCACTTACGCGTTGTTCAGTGATCACCCGCTGTACGACGAAGTGCGCTACAGATTTCTCAGTTCCATGTTCCTCAAAGCGTCCAACCGCGATCACAAGCTGGCCAGGGAACTGCTGGCGCAGATTCCATTCAAGGCATGGAACAAGAAGACCTGGCGCGGATTGGCGCGGATGTATCTTTCCCCGCTGGAAAAAGACTGAGTCACAGGCCGCTCGCGATCAGTGAGCGGCTTCGTTGGCATGGCAAGTTGATCGTGAATCCGGCGAACCGGCTTCGTCCTCAATGCTCGCCTGTTGGCCCATTGCTTGCCAGCACTTGCTTTTGCAATTTATCCACTGCGGATGGCGACGCCATCGTGGCATATCCCTGTAGCAGCGCATCGAGGTGATCCTCGAACAGCCAGCGTTTGTCTACGGTGTAGCGCTGCATATGGCGCAAATTGCGCTGGCGCAGCGAGTTGCTCAATGCTGAAGGGTAGATGCACAGATCCGCCAGGTCGATCAGCCCGAACTCGCCATCCTCCAGCACAAGTACGTTGCCCAAGTGCAATGAGCGGAAATACACACCTTTTTCATGCAATTGCGCCATGAACTTGCCGAAGCGTTCCACCAGGGCCTGGCGGACAGCGGGAGCGGTGATGCTCTGCAATACCTGGCGCAGCGTGTGCCCTGGCAATGGCGCATAGTGCACGGCACTGCTGCCGTCGTCGAGGCGATACAGGTTCAGGATTTGTGGTGTGGGAATGCCCATCAGGCGCAGTTGTTCGCTGTTGACGGCGAAGCGTTCGGAGTACGGGTTGAAACTGCCAGAGGTGTACCAGCGACGACGGCGGAACAGCTTGAGGAAGCTGCCGTCGCTCAGGCACAGGACTTTGGGGCCAAGACCGTCTTCTTCAACTATTTGAGCGTCGCTGCTCAGTTGCTGAAAGTTGGCCGGTGCCAGTTTTTGAACCGGTATTGTCAGTAGACGACGTGCGCGCTGATTGATACTCAGCGCAGCGATCAGTGCCAATGGTATCCACAGCAGAAACCAGTGTTCCTTGGGGCGTGAGATGATCCCTCCACCCTCTGTCAGCCCGGCCCCGATGCCGAACACCAGCCAGGTCGAAGCGATGATAAACAACGGTTGCACACGCAAGCGCCAACTGCTCAGCAGTCCCCACGCCTGGAAGAACAGCCATGGCAGCAAACCGAATATCCCTACGTAATAGAGAACACCCAGCACAAAACTGTGCGGTTCCTCGAAGTTCACCCCAAGGCCGGGGTCGACGCTGAGGCTTGCGCTGTAGCCATGGCCGATCCATGGATGCTCGGCCACCTTAAGCAGGACCTGCCGCCAGATTTCCAGCCGGTATGAATCGCCACGCTCGATGATCATTTGCGAAAACACTGTCAGCACGGCAGCGCCACTGAGAAACAGTGCCGCTAACAGGCCCAGTGAGCGCCGATTCCAGCAGATCAAGCACAGCCACAAAGCGGCCAGCGTCAGAGCGACCAGTGGGGTTCTGGAGCCGGTGCCGACTACGGCGATAAACATGATCGCCATCGCCGGCACGCTGAGCCACATCATCTGGCGGCGCTTGCAGATCATGGTCACACTCAGCCAGTAGGCGCTGAAAAAACCGAAGAGATGCGAACTGAGCAGTGGATTGTCGAACGCCCCACCCCCGATCAGGCGCATGCCCGGTTCATACACTCGTGCAAACGTGAACAGAAAGAAAGTCGTGGCAATCAGTGCGACCAATGCGGCGGTGAACAGCAAGGGTTGCAGGATGTCGCTGCGATAGCGCACCAACAGATAGCAACCGACAAACAGCAGCAGTGTATGCAATGGCGGTTTGAGCTTCCCGTCGAAGGGTTCACCCGACGGTCCCCAGGCAAGACTGAGCAAGGCCCAGGCAACGAACACGATGGCTGCGATGAAAATCGGTTCGCCCAGCAGCGCCCTGAGTTCACGGGGGCGCAGGCACAGCGCAATCAGCGCCGGAATGCTGAACAGCCCGTAATACAGTTTGTGAAGCTGACTTCGGCCCGGCAAAAAGAAAAATGCACAGAGGAGCAAGAAATAGCCGGTTGGAAGAATCCACCGGCTAATGAAATCGAAAACTCGATTGGACGTACTGCTGAAGCCGCGAAGTTGCATGCTGTGAGATTCAATCCTGAAGTTGATCGGCCATTCGGGTGATGGCTATTTGATGCTGAAAAAGATGCCTAACAATAACAGCCTTTCACCGATTGCCAGAACCCTTGAGAAGCTGTGCTAAAGTCTGCGTCCTTTTTATCGACTTTCGCGTGATATGACCGACTCCAGTCTCGCCGCAAGCCCTTCGAGCTTGAAAATCTACTTCCGCCTGCTCGGCTACGTCAGGCCGTACATCAGTTTGTTCCTGATCAGCATTGTCGGTTTTTTGATTTTCGCTTCGACGCAGCCGATGCTTGGCTACATCCTCAAGTATTTTGTTGACGGCCTGTCGAACCCTGAAGCGGTGCTGTTCCCCTCCGTGCCCTACCTGCGTGACCTGCAACTGCTGCAGGCCGTGCCGCTGCTGATCATCCTGATTGCTGCGTGGCAGGGGCTGGGTTCTTATCTGGGTAACTATTTTCTGGCCAAGGTATCCCTCGGCCTGGTGCATGACTTGCGGGTGCAACTGTTCAATAACCTGCTGGTCCTGCCCAACCGCTATTTCGACAAGCATAACTCCGGTCATCTGATTTCGCGCATTACCTTCAACGTGACCATGGTCACAGGGGCGGCGACAGATGCGATCAAGGTCGTAATCCGTGAAGGCATGACAGTGATCTTCCTGTTTGTCTCCTTGATGTTCATGAACTGGAAGCTGACGTTGGTCATGGTCGCGATCCTGCCGCTCATCGCTCTGATGGTGCGCACCGCGAGCAAAAAATTCCGCAAGCAGAGCAAGAAGATCCAACTGGCCATGGGCGACGTTACCCACGTGGCCTCGGAAACCATTCAGGGCTATCGTGTCGTGCGCAGCTTCGGCGGCGAGGTCTACGAACAGAAACGCTTCTTCAATGCCAGCCAGGGCAACACCGACAAACAACTGCGCATGACCCGCACCGGTGCGATCTACACGCCGTTGCTGCAACTGGTGATCTACAGCGCCATGGCTGTGTTGATGTTCTTGGTGCTGTTCCTGCGCGGTGACGCGTCGGCCGGTGACATGGTCGCCTATATCACTCTGGCCGGCCTGTTGCCCAAGCCCATCCGTCAGTTGTCTGAAGTCAGTTCAACAATTCAGAAAGGTGTGGCCGGTGCCGAAAGCATTTTCGAGCAACTGGACGTCAAGCCTGAAACCGACACCGGTACGGTCGAGCGCGATTCGGTGACCGGTCGTCTTGATGTACGTAACCTGAGCTTTACCTACCCGGACACTGAACGTCAGGTGCTCGATGACATCAGCTTTTCGGTCGAGCCCGGGCAGATGGTGGCGCTTGTCGGCCGTTCGGGCAGCGGCAAGTCAACGCTGGCCAATCTGATTCCGCGCTTCTATCACCACGACAAGGGCGAAATCCTTATCGACGGTGTGGAAGTCGAGCAGTACAAACTGCTTAACCTGCGCCGTCATATCGCCCAAGTGACCCAACACGTGACCTTGTTCAGCGACACCGTGGCCAACAACATCGCTTATGGCGATCTGGTTGGCGCACCGCGTGAAGACATCGAGAAGGCTGCGTGTGACGCCTACGCGATGGACTTCATTTCGCAACTGCCTGAAGGCCTGGACACCCAGGTCGGCGAGAACGGGGTATTGCTTTCCGGTGGCCAGCGCCAGCGCCTGGCGATTGCCCGTGCATTGCTCAAGAACGCACCGTTGCTGATTCTCGATGAGGCAACCTCGGCTCTCGACACGGAATCCGAACGGCACATTCAAGCGGCGCTGGATCAGGTCATGAAGGGCCGCACCACGCTAGTGATTGCTCACCGTTTATCGACCATCGAGAAAGCCGATCTGATTCTGGTCATGGACCAGGGGCGGATCGTCGAGCGCGGTACTCACGATGAACTATTGGCGCAAAACGGTTACTACGCGCGTCTGAACGCCATGGGGCTCGACGCCCCGGCCGAAGACATCGCCTGACTCAGCGTTCCTGTTCGTTCATTGATGTGCCCAAATGCGCGGGCAGCCACGTAGGCGTCGCGGTGTTCAATGGCTGGCGCCCGTCATACGGGTACGAAGATCAATTCCCGGCGCAGTTTGCCGTGGCGTTCAGGTTTTCCTCGTCGGCCCAAGAGTTCTGTCCCTGCGGAACAAGCGGGGGGGGCGGCGGGCTTATCAGCGTGATTACGAACTGCTCGCTTATGGGGGAAGGATTGTATGTACCGCTGCTGTCGAGTGTCGGATCGATACCGAAACTCTCGAGTTGTCCGAGGCAGGCCAGCAATTCTCCGCCCATTTGCTCAAAAAACAAGCAAAGACAATAGCTGTTTCATCCTGTTGCAGCCTGTACACAAGCCTGCGCCAACCCTGTGTTAATATCGCGCCCCTGTTCATTTTGTATGTGGGTTGCTCCATGAAGTTGTCCATGCCGCGATTCGATCAAGCCCCAGTCTTGGTGGTCGGTGATGTCATGCTCGACCGTTACTGGCATGGCGGAACCTCACGGATTTCCCCTGAGGCCCCGGTGCCGGTCGTTAAAGTCGAGCAAATCGAAGATCGTCCGGGCGGTGCCGCCAACGTTGCCTTGAACATTGCCGCGCTGGGTGCGCCGGCGTCCCTGGTCGGTGTGACCGGTGACGACGAAGCCGCCGACAGCCTGAGCAACAGTCTCAAGGGCGTGGGCGTACGTGCCTTGTTCCAGCGCATTGCGCACCAGCCAACCATCGTCAAGCTGCGGGTCATGAGCCGGCACCAGCAACTGCTGCGTATCGACTTCGAAGAACCGTTCGCCACTGACGCACTTGCCCTTGGCTCGCAGGTCGATGACTTGCTTGAAGGCGTCAAAGTACTGGTGTTGTCCGACTACGGTAAAGGTGCATTGAGAAACCATCAGGCCCTGATCCAGGCGGCACGCGCCAAAAACATCCCGGTGCTGGCCGACCCGAAAGGCAAGGACTTCTCGGTCTATCGTGGCGCCAGCCTGATTACCCCGAACCTCAGTGAATTCGAAGCCATCGTCGGCGGTTGTGTCGATGAGCACGAACTCGTCAGCAAGGGGGCGACGCTGATGCACGACCTGGAACTCGGCGCTTTGCTGGTAACACGGGGCGAGCACGGCATGACGTTGCTACGCCCTGATCAGCCAGCGCTGCACCTGCCTGCCCGGGCCCGTGAGGTATTCGATGTGACCGGTGCCGGTGATACTGTGATTTCCACCCTCGCGGCAGCCATCGCAGCCGGCGAAGATCTGCCCCACGCGGTGGCGCTGGCCAACCTGGCAGCGGGCATTGTCGTTGGCAAACTTGGTACGGCGGCCATCAGCGCCCCGGAATTGCGTCGTGCGATTCAGCGTGAAGAGGGTTCCGAGCGCGGCGTGCTGGGTCTTGAACAGTTGTTGCTCGCAGTGGCCGATGCACGGGCGCATAACGAAAAGATCGTGTTCACCAATGGCTGCTTCGACATTCTGCATGCCGGTCACGTGACCTATCTGGAACAGGCACGGGCCCAAGGCGATCGACTGATCGTCGCAGTCAACGACGATGCTTCGGTCAGTCGCCTGAAGGGGCCGGGTCGCCCGATCAACAGTGTCGACCGGCGCATGGCCGTGCTGGCTGGGCTTGGGGCGGTGGACTGGGTGATCAGCTTCCCTGAAGGCACGCCGGAAAACCTGCTACGCGAAGTCAAACCGGATGTGCTGGTCAAGGGGGGCGATTACGGGATCGACCAAGTGGTCGGCGCGGACATCGTGACGGCTTATGGCGGCACCGTGAAAGTGCTGGGGCTCGTGGAAAACAGCTCGACAACGGCGATTGTCGAAAAAATCCGCAGTCGCTGATCAGATGAATTTTTGCCGTTGTGTACTGCGTGTGAACGGATTTTGCCTTGGGGATCGAGCCGTTTCCGATGATGTTGGCAAGGTTGAGTCCGCTGCGCTTGCCCGCTTACGTCGCGTGGTCAATTAACTTATGAAAGTCATGCTCCTGGTGATGGACGAGCAGCGGGTCATTCTCGACCGGCTCTACGACATCGTTCAGCAGAATTGTGATGAGTGTTTCATCTATCGTTTGAGCAAGCGGCAACAAATGAACCTGGGGCCGTTTCTGGCCTCGGTTGATTATCAAACCTTCGATCGTGTGGTGATCTTCTCCCGGGTCAAGCGCCTGACCAGACAATTGCGGGTGCTCAAGTGCATTCCCGGGTTGATCTTTCTCGAACACGACGCGTACCAGAACTACATGCCTGCCAGTAAATACCGTGGGGTGTATTCGCGTCTCTATCGTCGTCTTCCGAGTTGTCGGGCGTTGGTGTCCGGTGCCGTGGTTGCCCGCAAAATGCTGGCTGAAGGCATTGATACAGCGTTCGTTTCAAAGGGTTACGACGAACAGATGCTGCACAACACCGGTGTCGAGCGGGACATTCCCATCGGCTTTCTCGGTAGCCTGAAAAGTACCGAGTATGCCCAGCGCAAATCGCTGCTCGAGTCTTTGGCGCAGCGCACCGGCATGCTGGTGACCCGGACCGAATCGGGCTCGGAGTATCTGGAAATGCTCAATCGCATCAAGATTTTCGTCAGCGCCGACATCGGCATGAACGAATTCATGATCAAGAACTTTGAAGCCATGGCTTGCGGTTGCGTATTGCTGGCCTGGAGTCAGGGCGAAGAAGACCAGTTGCTCGGCTTCGAAGATATGCACAACACGGTGTTTTATCGCAGCGAAGCGCAAGCACTGGAAAAGATCAAACTGCTGCAGGACGACCCGGAGTTGGCGCAGCGTATCGCCAGCAATGGACAGGTGTTCGCACAAAGTCGCTATTCCTTTGCCCGTGTGGGTCAGACGTTGGCTACTGAAATCCAGCGCGAGATGCGCCCATGGCAATCGCCTTCGGCGCTCACGAGGTTCTGGGTGAAGCTACGTTACGGGATGAAGGTGCCGTTCTGAATGATGGACGAACACATGGCGCTGGATGCGCTACCCGGCGGTGACCAGTCTGTTCTGGACGCGTTGCCTGAGCCTTTGCGCGAGTGCCTGAGCCGTGCGGCTCGTGTCGTACTGATCGCCAACAATCCGGCTATTACTGTGGCGGATTTTCAGGCGCTTAACCTTGGCGTCGACGATGTCGTGGTCAGCTTCAATACCTGCATCAAGGCAACGCTGCTCGACTCGCGGAGCGTGAATGTCTTCGTGCACGGGTACAACGCACCGGATGCGTATTTTTTCGGCCTTCCCTACGGGCCGGATGTGCAGCGGCTGTTCGAGCAGGCAAGTGAGCGCTGTTTCACCTTGCTGGTGGGCTGCGCCGCGCCGATGTGTCCGTTGCCGAGGGTAGCCATGTACTGGGATCGCATCCCCTTGCCGCCGCTATGGCACTATCCGGTCGATCGTCCGGGAGGCAAGCGTTACGTCGGGCCCTCCACGGGTTTCAACACGCTGGTGCTGTTCGATTGGTTGCGCGGCCATACCGGTTATACCTATCAGCTCATGACCCTGGGTTTTTCCAACGAGGCCGGAAAATTGTGGGGTGGCCATGCCTGGGATTATGAGCGGGACTGGCTAAGGGCGTCGGACGTCTTCGTGGTCCCTCTGCAGCCACGTCGCTGGTGGCAAAAGCTGTTTCGCCAAAAATAAAAGGTGCTGTTGAGTGTTGAAAATTGCCGTGGCTTTTTTCGGGATCCCGAGAAACTCGCAAATTTGCTTTCCTTCCATCGAGCAGAACGTATTGGCGCAGTTGCCTGTTGGCAGCGACGTGAAGTGCTTTTATCACCTGTACAAAATCGATGAAGTGCAGAACACGCGATCTGGCGAGAAAGGCGAACTGGCGGCTGACAACTATCAGCCGTTCGAGGCGATGACGGGAGCGCTGACTTCCACTGAAGACGTGCTGCAGCGTTGGGATTTCGAGCAGGTCAAAGCACAGGGTGATACCTGGGCTGATGACTATGCATCGCTGCGCAACCTGATCTTTCAGCTCAACTCACTGCATACCGTCACTACGATGATCGAAACCTTCAGTCCGGATTTTGTTGTCTTCGTGCGACCGGACATTTTTTTCCACGACCCGCTTCCCGCCTATGTGTTCAGTCACCAACAAGCCCGGCGGCACAATGCCTACATTCCTGACTGGCAGTGGTGGGGCGGGCTGAATGATCGATTTGCCATTTGTGGGCGCGATACCTACGTCGCGTATGGCAAACGGATCGAGCGCATCTTCGACTTCTGCCGCGCGACGGGAAGAAAGCTGCACTCCGAGCGCCTGCTCAAATATGCATTGCAGCAGGCGGGCACCAGGATTTGTACGCTACCGACCCAGGCCTCCCGAGTTCGAATCACCGGCGCCTTTGCCGAAGAATCGTTCTCGCCCAAGCGCGGCATGGGCAAACGCGAAAATCGTTACTTCCATTTCTTCGCAACACTGCGCACATGGATGGATCGTCGTCGCTAGTTGGCTATTTGCTCGCGCGTTTCTTGCCGATGCCCACCAGGCTCAGGGCCTTGAGGCTCAATTGCTTGAGCCCTGGGCGAGGGGGTTCTGCCGGTTGCAGTCCCTGCTGCACGAGCCAGTCTTTCCAGCGAATCCGCTCTTCGCGCACGACCCACCCTTCCTGGCTCGCAAAGCTCTCGGCCAGGTAGAGTCCGCGGGTACTGGCCGGCAGGAGTTTGTCGCGCTTGAGGGTGTACAACTCGGCCACTGGCGCGCCGTCCTTGAGTGGCATCAGGTACAGGTCCGGGCGTTTGCGGTCGAGCCGCGCCACCAGTTGATCGCCCTCCAAACGCTCATCGACGTGGAACAGGCTCAGGGATTTGGCTTCCTTGGGCACCTCCAGCCGCAGGTCATAGATCAATTGCAGCGACGCGGTGGGCAAATGCACGTACGCCCGTGGACGTTCCAGCAATTGCAGATTGGCGCAACGAATGGGCCGCGCCGAGCCGGACAGCGGCGTCAGGCGAAACGGCAGGGCCTCGCGATAATGCAGCGCGGCTGAGTAGGGCGCCGGCAGCCACGTATCGTTGAAGCGCCCGCCGAGCCAGCCTTCCGGGGTTTCCAGCAGACACTCTTCGGCGATCTCTTGAATGGCGGTGTGCAGCGGGATGTTCAGTTCGTGGGCCGGCACGTAACCGGAAATCAACTTGAGCACCACGTCGCCGCGATCCTGGCGCCGCTGACGCACCAATACCCAATAGTCGCGACCCTGCCAATGCAGGGTCAGTCGCACCGACACCCCGAGGTTCGCCAGTTCCAGTGAGAAGCGCTCGGTGTCGGCCACGCTGACCGGTTTGCGCCGCTGCAGGGTCTGGGTGAAATTCAATGGCATGCCGACACTCTGATACGTCAGGCCTTCGGGCGTTGCTTCGACGAACAGTGGCAGCGTCTTGAAGTTGCTCGGGTTCTTTCTGATGAGCGTGCGCGCCATATCGGCTCCTGCTTAAGGCCGCGAAGCGGCGTCAATGACCACGAAGGACTTGGGCAACGGTCGCAACGTTATGGGCGAGGTGCAGCGGATTGATCGTCCCGACAATAGCACTGGCTACGCCAGGCTGGGCAAACAGCAACTCGAAGCTGGCCTGCACCGGATCCACGCCCGGGCTCAGGCAAATGTGACCGCTGGCCAAGGCTTTTTTCACCAGGATGGCCTTGCCGTGAACAGCAGCATAGTCAATGACAGCCTTCTCGTTTTGTTCGTTCAGATTGTAGGTGACCATCGCACAGTCGCCTTGCTCCAGCGCCTTCAACCCGCCTTCGACGGTTTTGCCGGAGAAACCGAAGCCGCGGATCTTGCCTTCAGCCTTGAGCGCCGCGAGCGTCGCGTACACCGCTTCGTGCTCAAGGATGGCGATGTCGTTGCCATCGGAATGCACCAGCACCAGATCGATGAAGTCCGTTTCCAGACGTTGCAGACTGCGTTCCACCGACATCCGGGTGTGCGCTGCGCTGAAGTCGTGGCGAGACTCGCCGTTGGCGAACTCTTCACCGACCTTGCTGACAATCACCCAGTCCTGACGCTGACCCCGCAACAGCGGGCCGAGGCGTTCTTCGCTGCGGCCATAGGCCGGGGCGGTGTCGATCAGATTGATGCCCAAGTCCCGAGAAAGTTTGAGCAGCCTGCGCGCGTCGTCGTCGTCGGGAATCTGGAAGCCGTTGGGGTATTTAACGCCTTGATCACGGCCGAGTTTGACGGTGCCCAGGCCCAACGGCGAAACCCTCAGGCCCGTGCTGCCCAATGGGCGGAGCAAGTCGTGCAGGGTTGCAATCGTCATGGCAGCAGTTGCTCCCAGGCCGGAACGCCCATGAGTGGTTTCGGCAGCGGCGGTAATGGCTCGGCGGCTTGCGGCTGGATACCGTCGCGTTGCAGCGAAGCGAACACGCGATCAGCGAAGTCCGGTGCCAGCGCCAGTTTGGTGGGCCAGCCGACCAACAGGCGCCCCTCTTCGGCGAGGAAGGCGTTGTCCGGGCGCGTCAGGCCGGTTTGCAGCGGTTCGGCACGGTCGACGCGCAAGGTCGCCCACTGCGTGGTGCTGAGGTCGATCCACGGCAACAACTGAGCGATTTCTTTTTGCGCCGTGGCGATCTGCTCGGCAGGCTCGCGAGCCACGCCTTCGCTTTCGGCGATGTCGCCACCCATGTACCAGACCCACTGGCCGTCAGCGGCCGGATGGGTTGTCACGGTGATGCGCGGTTTGGTGCCGCCGCCCAGGCAGTGGGCGTACAGCGGTTTCAGACCCGGACCTTTGGCGATGATCATGTGCAGCGGACGGCGTTGCATGGCCGGTTGGCTCAAGCCCAGGGCGGTGAGCAGTTCAGCGGTACCGGCGCCGGCACTGAGGACGATGCGCTGGGCGCGGATTTCGCGACCGTCGACTTTCAGGCCGACCAGCACACCCGCTTCGAGCAGAGGCTCGATGGTGCGTCCGGCCAACAGGCCATCGCCGGCCAGATCGGCCAGACGCTGGATCAGGCCCGGCACATCCACCACCAGTTCGGCGAGACGATAGACCTTGCCCTTGAAACGCTTGTCTTGCAGGGCGGGTGGCAGTTGTTCACCTTTGACCTGATCGACACGGCCACGCACGGCTTTGCTGGCAAAGAAACTGGTGAGGTTGCCGGCGAGGGTGCCGGGCGACCATAGGTAATGAGCGTCGGACAGCAAGCGCACGCCGGACAGGTCCAGTTCGCCGTTACCGGCCAGCGCTTCACGCCAGCGCCGTGGCATATCGGCGATGGCTTCCGAGGCGCCGGTCAGCGCACCGTGCAGCGCGTACTTGGCGCCGCCGTGGATGATGCCTTGGGATTTCAGGCTCTGCCCGCCACCGAGGCTGGCACTTTCCACCAGCACGGTCGAAAAACCCTGACGACGCAGGCGTGCATTCAGCCAGAGGCCGGCGACACCAGCGCCGACAATCAGAACGTCGGTGGAAATAACAGATGGCATGCAGCGACCTCAGAGTTCAAGACGAGGGCGCAGTATACAGACTCGGGAAAGAGGCGGATTTGTCGGTGATCAACAAGGCTGAGGCAAGACCAATGTGGGAGCCTGCTCGCTCCCACAGGGATTGGAGTTGGCGTTAATGGCCGGCGGTTTTCGAGAAGAGCTGGATGACGACGACACCCAGGACAATCAACGCCATCCCCAGCATCGCCGGCAGATCCAGCTTCTGCCCGTAAACGAACAGCGCCGCGACACTGACCATGACGATGCCCATTCCGGCCCAAACGGCGTAAGCGACACCCACCGGCACCGTTCGCACCACCAGCGTCAGCATCCAGAAAGCGATGCTGTAGCCGACAATCACCAGAATCAGTGGCAGGGGTGTGCTGATGCCTTTGACCGCCTTCATCGAAACGGTGGCTATCACTTCGGCGCAAATGGCAATGGCCAGATAGACGTAGGCGTTCATGGTTCAAATCCTCATGGAAAATGTTGCTTGCTGAGGCGGCATTCTAGTGATTCCTCAGATGGGGTAAAGTCATTACCTATCTGTTATTGAGATAGGTTGGTGGATCAGCATGCAGTGGAATCTCGATCAGTTGCGGGTGTTTGTCGACGTCGCTGAGCAGCGCTCGTTCTCCGCCGTGGCGCGGCAGCAACGCAAGGCGCAGTCAGCCATCAGCAGTGCGATTGCCATGCTGGAGGACGACTTGGGTGTCAGCCTGTTCCAGCGTAGCAGCGGGCGTCAACCCAGCCTCACCGAAGCGGGTGAGGCACTGCTTGAAGAGGCGCGGGAAGTGTTGCGCCAATGCGAGCGTCTCAATGGTCGGGCCATGGCGATGATGCGCGGCCAGGAGGCGCAATTACGGGTGGCTCAGGATGAGGCGATGCCGTACCAGGCGCTGCTGGAGAGTTTCGGCGCGTTGGCCGAGCATTTCCCCAGCCTGGAAGTGCAACTGACCAGCGCCGCCCAAGGCGAAGTGGCGCGCAAACTGGTGGAACACCGCGCCGATCTCGGGCTGCTGTTCTATCACGATGAAATCCCCGAGGCACTTGAACGTCGGGTACTGGGGCGCGTGGAGATGGTCACCGTCTGCGGGATCAACCATCCCTTGGCGACGCAGTCCTACGTCACCTGCCAGCAAATGGCGCAACATCGGCAACTGTTGATGTCGACGCAAACCAGTGTTTACCCCGGCAACGACCCGGCCAGCCCGCAAGTGTGGCGTGCCGACAGCTTCTATGTCATGGCCGAGTGGCTGGTGCGCGACCTGGGCTGGGCGTGGTTGCCACGGCATGTCGTGCAGTATTCGGCCTATCAGGGCTTGATGGTCGAGCTCGACAGCGAATGGACGCCGCCGGCGCTGGTGGTCGAACTGGTCTGGCGCCGCGACGAGCCGCTCGGCCCGGCCGCGCGCTGGCTGGCAGAGCGTTTTGCCGTGCACTTGCGGGCCATCGGCGACAAAAGTCGATAAACTCCGCCGCCATGAATAGAACTCTCTACACCGCGCTGTTTTACCTGGGGCTGCCATTGGTGGCGATTCGGCTATGGCTACGGGCGCGAAAAGCGCCGGCGTATGCCAAGCGGATTGGCGAACGTTTCTCTTATGGCATGCCGACGTTGCAACCGGGTGGCATCTGGGTGCACGCGGTGTCGGTGGGCGAAAGTATTGCGGCGGCGCCGATGATTCGCGCCTTGCTGCAACGTTATCCACAGTTGCCAATCACTGTGACCTGCATGACGCCGACCGGATCGGAGCGAATTCAGGCCCTGTTCGCCAACGAGCCGCGCATCCAGCATTGCTACCTGCCGTATGACTTGCCGTGTGCCGCAGCGCGTTTTCTGGAGCGTGCGCAGCCGAAGCTGGCGGTGATCATGGAAACCGAGCTCTGGCCCAATCACATTCATCAATGCGCCAAACGCGGCATTCCAGTGGCGTTGGCCAACGGGCGATTGTCTGAACGTTCGGCCCGGGGTTATGGCCGCTTCCGCAAGCTGACCGCGCCAATGCTCGCCGAGATGAGTTTTTTTGCCGTGCAGACCGAAGCGGAAGCCCAGCGCTTCCGTGATCTGGGCGCGCGTCCTGAAACGGTCGAAGTGACGGGGTCGATCAAGTTCGACCTGACCATCGACCCGCAACTGCTGCAGCGCGCCGCCCAATTGCGCGGCCAGTGGCAAGCGCTGGAACGTCCGGTGTGGATCGCCGCCAGCACTCACGAAGGCGAAGACGAAGTGGTGCTCAACGCCCATCGTCAGTTACTGGCCAGCTATCCGAATGCACTGTTGATTCTGGTGCCGCGTCATCCGGAGCGTTTCAGCACGGTGTTCGAACTGTGCCAGCGCGAAGGCTTCGCCACGGTGCGCCGCTCCACCGACGCTAACGTCGCGGCTGAAACATCGGTGCTGCTCGGCGACACCATGGGCGAGTTGCTGTTTCTCTATGCCTTGGCCGACAGTGCGTTTGTCGGCGGCAGCCTGGTGCCGAACGGTGGGCACAACCTGCTGGAACCGGCCGCCTTGGCGAAACCTGTGATCAGCGGCCCGCACCTGTTCAACTTCCTCGACATCGCCGCGCAGATGCGTGAAGCCGGCGCGTTGGTTGAGGTGGATGATGCCGAAGGGCTGGCAGTGGAAGTGCGGCGCTTGTTCGAACTGCCGCGCGATGCGCAGCGCATGGCTGAGGCGGGGCTGAATGTGATGCGCCGCAATCAGGGGGCGTTGCAGCGTTTGTTGGATGGGTTGGGGCGCTTGATCAAGTAACCCTACACAAAAAAAGATCGCCGCCTGCTCCAGCTCACACCGCAGGCGGCGATTTTTTTAAGGCCGCGCCTTGAGCTGCGCCTCAGCAGCCTTGGCCAGGTCCGGCGGCAGGAAGTCCTTGTCCGGGTTGTAGTCGGCTTTCAGATAGCGCGTCAGGTCCTGCAAGTCACCCGGGTTCAACGTGCCTGCTGCCTGCTTCAAGCGCAGGTTGTCGAGGATGTAGTCGTAGCGGGTGTTGTTGTAGTTGCGCACCGAGGTGTACAGCTGTCGCTGGGCATCGAGCACATCGACGATGTTGCGCGTACCGACTTGATAACCGATTTCCGTGGCTTCCACTGCGCTCTGGTTGGAGATGATCGACTGGCGGCGCGCCTGCACCTGCTCGACATCGGTGTTCACCGCACGGTGCAGGTTGCGAGTGTTCTCGACGACTTGCCGGCGCAGGGATTCGCGCTGTTGTTCGCTCTGATTCAGTTGCTCGTAAGACTGACGCACTTGCGAACTGGTCAGCCCGCCGCTGTAGATCGGGATGTTCAGTTGCAGCCCCAGCGTGCTCTGTTCGACGTTGCCACGGTACGGCGTGCCGAAGGCGTTCGGATTGGAGAAGCCGAGGGCGTCGTTGTCACCCTTTTCGTATTTGGCCACGGCGTCGAGGGTCGGCAAGTGACCGGCCTTGCGTTGCTTCAACGTTTCCTCAGCCGAACTGACAGCAAAGTTGCTCGCCAGCAGATTGAGGTTCTGTTTCGCCGCCGTGTCGACCCAGGCCTTGGCGTCGTTCGGCGCTGGCGGCAGGATCGGCAGCGTGTGGACGATGCCTTGAATCGAGTTGTACTGACGGTTGGTCAGGGTGATCAGCGCTTCGAACGCATCATCGACCTGACGCTGGGCGACGATCCGGTTGGCCCGTGCGGTGTCGTAGCTGGCCTGCGATTGCAGCACGTCGGTCTTGTCCGACAGGCCGACATCGAAGCGCTCGTTGGACTGGTCGAGTTGGCGCTTGAACGCTGCTTCTTCCGCTTTGGTCGAGGCCAGGTTGTCCTGACTGCGCAGCACATTGAAGTAGCTTTCGGCCGATTGAAGGATCAGGTTTTGCTCAGTGGCAGACAGTTGCAGCGCCGCCTGTTCGTTGACGTCTTTGGCGGCCTGGTACTGGAACCAGCGATCAGCGCGGAACAAGGGCTGGGCCAGGGTCGCCTGATAGGAATGGGCGCTGCGGCTGGCGGTGGCCGAAGGCTGGTCGATCGAGGTGCGCACGTTGGCGACTTCGGCGCCACCGGACAGGTTCGGCAGCAGCCCGGCGCGGGCCTGCGGTACGACTTCTTTCTGTGCGCCGTACTGGGCGCGAGCGGCGGCGAGGTCGGCATTGTTGTCGACCGCTTCCTGATAGACGCTGACCAGATCGGTTTTGGTCGACAAGGGCGCTTCTGCTGCCCAGGCCATTGCGTTGGACGCACAAGACACGGCAAGAGCCAGTGAAAGTTTGCGCAGCATGAGGCGATCCCTAGCAAATATTATGGAAATAATCCGGGTGTCAAAGGTAAGGCGCGGTCCACGCAGCGTCAAGGCGCAGCATGGCGTAGCGAGTGTAGTTGGGCATTGGGGCTGCAACAATCCTGCAAGCACCGGCAATTGCGCCATTCATCATGGTGTTTGCCGCGGTGTTGGCGTTCTTTGCCGCTTGTGTCTAGACTGGCCGGGTTCTTGTCGGGGTGCCTTGCTATGAGGCTGAGATCGAATAATTTCGGATCCCGTTGAACCTGATCAGGTTAGCGCCTGCGTAGGGAACAAGATTTCTCGTCACCCGGCGAGTCCTCTTGTGCTTCGTCCGGGATATTGTTCGACAATCGAACGCTCGACGACGATGCACAGCACCGGTCCTGGTGCGTCCGTGCCTTTCAGGTTCTGCTCCGACAATCCACTGCCTGGATGCTGTCTGGAGAGCCCGTGATGACGACAAAAGCAAAAAACGCGATCAACCTGAGTGACTCGGCCAAGGTCGACGAGCAATCGGTCAAGCCGTTCACCCGTTCGCAAAAAGTCTACGTTCAGGGCTCGCGCCCGGACATCCGCGTGCCCATGCGCGAAATCACCCTGGACGTGACCCCCACCGACTTCGGCGGCGAAATCAACGCGCCGGTCACTGTGTACGACACCTCCGGTCCGTACACCGATCCGAACGTGGTGATCGACGTGCGTAAAGGTTTGGCCGATGTGCGTTCGGCCTGGATCGACGACCGTGGTGACACCGAGCGCCTGGCCGGCCTGAGCTCCAGCTTCGGTCAGGAGCGCCTCGCCGACCCGGAACTGACCAAGCTGCGTTTCGCTCACGTCAACAACCCGCGCCGCGCCAAGGCCGGGGCCAACGTCAGCCAGATGCACTACGCGCGCAAAGGCATCATCACCGCCGAGATGGAATACGTCGCCATCCGCGAAAACATGAAGCTGCAAGAGGCCCGCGCCGCCGGCCTGTTGAACCAGCAACACGCCGGGCACAGCTTCGGCGCGAGCATCCCGAAAGAAATCACCCCTGAGTTCGTCCGCGAAGAAATCGCCCGTGGTCGCGCAATCATTCCGGCCAACATCAACCACGTCGAACTGGAACCGATGATCATCGGCCGTAACTTCCTGGTGAAGATCAACGGCAACATCGGCAACAGCGCCCTGGGGTCGTCCATCGAAGAAGAAGTGGCGAAACTGACCTGGGGCATTCGCTGGGGCTCGGACACCGTGATGGACCTGTCCACTGGCAAACACATTCACGAAACCCGCGAATGGATCATCCGCAACTCGCCGGTGCCGATCGGCACTGTGCCGATCTATCAGGCGCTGGAGAAGGTCAACGGCGTCGCTGAAGACCTGACCTGGGAGTTGTTCCGCGACACACTGATCGAGCAGGCCGAGCAGGGCGTCGACTACTTCACCATCCACGCCGGTGTGCTGTTGCGCTATGTGCCGCTGACCGCCAAGCGGGTGACCGGCATCGTTTCCCGTGGAGGTTCGATCATGGCCAAGTGGTGCCTGGCGCACCACAAAGAGAACTTCCTCTACACCCACTTCGACGAAATCTGCGAAATCATGAAGGCCTACGACGTCAGCTTCTCGCTGGGCGACGGCCTGCGTCCGGGCTCGATTGCCGACGCCAACGACGAAGCGCAATTCGGCGAACTGGAAACCCTCGGCGAGCTGACCAAGATCGCCTGGAAGCACGATGTGCAATGCATGATCGAAGGCCCCGGTCATGTGCCGATGCAACTGATCAAAGAGAACATGGACAAGCAACTGGAGTGCTGCGACGAGGCGCCGTTCTACACCCTCGGCCCGCTGACCACCGACATCGCGCCAGGTTACGACCACATCACCTCGGGCATCGGTGCGGCGATGATCGGCTGGTTCGGTTGCGCGATGCTGTGCTACGTGACGCCCAAAGAGCACTTGGGCTTGCCGAACAAGGATGACGTGAAGACCGGGATCATCACCTACAAGATCGCCGCGCATGCCGCCGACCTTGCCAAGGGCCATCCGGGCGCGCAGATCCGCGACAACGCTCTGAGCAAGGCGCGTTTCGAATTCCGTTGGGAAGACCAGTTCAACCTCGGTCTGGACCCGGACACCGCCCGTTCGTATCACGATGAAACGCTGCCGAAGGACTCGGCGAAGGTCGCGCACTTCTGCTCGATGTGCGGGCCGAAATTCTGCTCGATGAAGATCACTCAGGAAGTCCGTGAGTACGCGGCCAACCAGCGTATCGAAGCGGTCGACGTGGATGTCGCCCGAGGCCTGGCGGAACAGGCCGAGCGGTTCAAGAAGGAAGGCAGTCAGCTGTACAAGAAGGTTTGATCTGACCTGAGATTTTCGGTGCCTGTACTGGCCTCTTCGCGAGCAAGCCCGCTCCCACATTTGAATCCAGTTGTTCACAGAACTTGTGTTCACAGGAGATCCGGTGTGGGAGCGGGCTTGCTCGCGAAGGCGTCAGAACAGGCGCCAGGGGTCTCAATGACAAAAATACTCCTCCGAGATACCACCCTTGAGCATTCAACCCAGCACTTACTCCCCTGACCTTGCCGTACCCGCCGACAAGCGTGTATTCGGCGGTCGCGATCTGTTTTCCCTGTGGTTTTCCTTAGGCATCGGCCTGATGGTGTTGCAGACCGGCGCATTGCTCGCGCCGGGTCTGGGCCTGTCGGGTTCGCTGCTGGCCATTTTCCTCGGCACGCTGGTCGGCGTTCTGCTGCTGGCCGCTGTTGGCGTGATCGGCAGCGACACCGGCCTGTCGTCGATGGCCGCGCTGAAACTCAGCCTCGGCAACAAAGGCGCCAGCCTGCCGGCGCTGCTCAATTTGCTGCAACTGATCGGTTGGGGCTCATTCGAAATCATCGTCATGCGCGACGCCGCCAGCCTGCTCGGCACCCGTGCGTTCAGCGAAGGTTCGCTGGGGTCGAATCCGGTGTTGTGGACGCTGGTTTTCGGCGCTCTGGCGACATTGCTTGCGGTCAGCGGGCCGCTGACGTTCGTGCGCAAGGTTCTGCGTAAGTGGGGCATTTGGCTGCTGTTGGCCGCATGCCTCTGGCTGACCTGGAACCTGTTCGCCAAGGCCGATCTGACTGCTCTCTGGGCGCGTGCCGGCGATGGTTCGATGCCGTTCGCCGTGGGCTTCGACATTGCCATCGCCATGCCACTGTCGTGGCTGCCGCTGATTGCTGACTACTCGCGTTTCGGCAAACGGGCCAAGAGCGTTTTCGGCGGCACCGCCATCGGTTTCTTCGTCGGCAATTTCTGGCTGATGAGCCTGGGCGTCGCTTACACATTGGCGTTCGCGCCGAGTGGTGAAGTCAACGCGCTGTTGCTGGCCCTGGCTGGCGCCGGTCTGGGGATTCCGTTGTTGCTGATTTTGCTGGACGAGTCGGAAAACGCGTTCGCCGACATTCACTCGGCCGCGGTGTCCAGCGGGATTCTGTTGCGCTTGAAAGTCGAGCATCTGGCCTTGGCCATCGGCGCGATCTGCACGCTGATCGCACTGCTGGCGCCATTGGCGCAATACCAGAATTTCCTGCTGCTGATCGGCTCGGTGTTTGCGCCGCTGTTCGGCGTGGTGCTGGTGGATCACTTCATCTTGCGCAAGCGCAGCACTCGGGTTGCGTCAGCCGCATTGCGCTGGCCGGCGCTGTTGGCCTGGCTCGGTGGTGTGAGCACCTATCACTTGCTGGCGAATCTGTACCCGGATGTCGGCGCAACCCTGCCAGCGCTGGTGCTGGCAGGGCTGCTGCAACTCGTGCTCGGCCGGGCTTTCAGTTACGGCCGGGGAACAGCTCAGGCTTGAGAATGCCGTTCAGGCGCGGATAAGGGATCTTCAGCTCGACGTGACCCAGCGCGTAAGGCGCGATGGTGCTCACGTCGTACTTGAGGATTACGCCACCGTAGGTCAGCGCCACGTTCGGGGTTTTCTTGAACGGCCAGCTCGAAACGAATTCCGCTTCCTGATCGAGCTTGGTGCTGATCAGCCAACTGTTGTGTGCCACCTGCGCAGCCTTCCAGAACGCGTCTTCCTGACCTGGCATCAGCATGTCCGACAGGTTCAGCACTTTGTGCTGCTGGCGCGAATAGTTGATGAAACCGCGACCCGGTGTGCCATGGGCGCCGCCGGTGTCGAGGTAGCTCGACAATTCGATGATCACCAAGCCGTCATGCTGCTCGCGTACTTTGGCTTGCAGATAACTGCTGTTGCGTGGGCCGGCAGTATTCAAGAACTGCTCGCGGTAGGCCGCCAGGGTTGGCGCCACCGATGGGTTCTGTTCGGTGCCGGTCATTTGCAGCAGGCGTTTTTCGATGATGCCGTCCAGGGCAGGCTCTGCCGCGAAATGTACGGTATCGATATTCACCAGCGGGCAGTCGGGGCTGGAACACCCAGGCTTGAGCTGTTCCGACGCATCGCGGGTGGTTTCCAGGGGCGTGCGGTAGTTGGGCTGGAACAGGCTCGCGCACGCGCCCAGGGTCAGGGCGATGGCGGCCACGGAGGCAATTTTGAAAAGCGACATGGGCGTCCTTTCTGAAACAGGGGAAGGCAAAAAGATATCCGCTTCGACTCTCACCGAAGCAGTCAGTTCGCCACTAAGCTAATTAGAGTGGGTTTCGCCTTCACCGTCCATCCCGCTGACGGTAAAGGGGCTGCATCAAACGATGCGGGCGCGTTAGGATGGCGCGAAGTCGAGGTTGCAAGTCACAAAAAGGAACCTCGTAATGGATTTGCAGTAAAGAGGATGCTCATGACTGACTTTGCCAACGCCATTCCAACCGCCGTCGATATCGTGCGGCGCGAAAAATGCTACGAGGGCTTTTACAAGCTCGACCGTTTGCACCTGCGCCATGAATTGTTCGCGGGTGGCATGAGCCGCGAAATCAACCGCGAAGTGTTCGTGCGTCACGATGCCGTCTGCATGCTGCCTTACGATCCGCAGCGCGACGAAGTGGTGCTGATCGAGCAATTTCGCGTCGGCGCCATGGGCAAGGCCAGCAACCCTTGGCTGGTTGAGTTGGTCGCTGGTCTGATCGACAAGGACGAGCAACCGGAAGAAGTTGCTCACCGCGAGGCGCAGGAGGAAGCTGGGCTGGACATCAAGGCCCTGTGGCCGATGACCAAGTATTTCCCGTCGCCGGGCGGCAGCAACGAGTTTGTGCATTTGTATCTGGGGCGTTGCGAAACCGCAGGTGTGGGCGGCCTGCATGGGCTGGAGGAAGAGGCCGAAGATATCCGCGTCACGGTCTGGGCGTTTGAAGATGCCTTGCAGGCTGTACGCGATGGACGTATTGCCAATGCGGCGAGCATCATCGCTCTGCAATGGCTGGCGCTGAACCGTGCCGAAGTGAGGGGGTTATGGTTGTAAACAAGCTGCGCGATCGTTATCGAGTCGACCTCGTGGGGCTGCAAGCCGCCTGCGAGGCCAACTACGCGCGCCTGATGCGACTGGTGCCGGACATGCGTAACGACCCGGAGGCGCGACGCATCGCCGTGACTCAGGGCGAGCAGATGCTCGGCGTGCTGGCCCTTGAAGTGCTGCAAACCTGTCCTTACACCACCACGTTGCAGGTGCGTCAGGAACACAGTCTGCCGTGGCTGCCGGTGCCGCAACTGGAAGTGCAGGTCTATCACGACGCGCGCATGGCCGAGGTCATCAGCGCTGAACATGCACGACGCTTTCGCGGCATCTATCCTTACCCGAACGCCGCGATGCATCAGCCGGATGAAAAGGCTCAACTCAATCTGTTTCTGGGGGAGTGGTTGAGTCATTGCCTGGCCTTGGGGCATGAGTACGAAGTCGTACGCTAGTTGTGAACTGCGTCCGGTTCACAGGTTTCCCCTTTCAGTGATCCCCCAGCATAATTGCGGCACTCAACCGATTCCGTGCTTTTGCCCTGGGAGAACGCCTTGCCGAGCGTATCCGCATTGACCACCGCCGATCCGGCGCTGCTGGTGCAGTTATCCGACAGTCATCTGTTCGCCGAGGCGGATGGCACGCTGGTGGGTATGAACACCCGCGAGAGCCTGCAGAAGGTCATCGAACAGGTGCTCAGGCAGCAACCGCGGATCGACCTGATTCTGGCCACCGGGGATATTTCCCAGGACGGCACGCTGGAGTCGTATCAACAGTTTCGCCAGATGACCGCGCAGATCGATGCGCCAGCGCGCTGGATTCCCGGCAATCACGATGAGCCGCAGATCATGGCGCAGGCCGCGGTACAAAGTGCGTTGCTGGAGTCAGTGGTCGATGTCGGCAACTGGCGCGTGACCTTGCTCGACTCGGCGGTGCCGGGTTCTGTGCCCGGTTACCTGCAGGACGATCAATTGCAGTTGCTCGCCCGCTCGTTGAGTGAGGCACCGGAACGCCATCATCTGGTGTGTTTCCACCATCATCCGGTGCCAGTGGGGTGTGCCTGGGCGGAGCCGATCGGTTTGCGCAATCCCGAGGCGTTTTTCGAGGTGCTGGATCGTTTTCCACAGGCGCGTGCGGTGCTGTGGGGGCATGTGCATCAGGAAGTCGACCGAGAGCGCAACGGCGTGCGGCTGATGGCTTCCCCGTCGACCTGCATTCAGTTCGAGCCAAACAGTGAAGACTTCAAGGTCGGGGACCAGGCGCCGGGGTATCGCTGGTTGCGGCTGTTGCCAGACGGGCGGCTGGAGACTGGCGTCGAGCGGGTCACGGATTTCGCCTTCACTGTCGATTACGGTTCAAACGGTTACTGAGGCCGCACCGAAGGCATCCTTACAAACACCCACGATCCCCTCGACTCCCTGTAAACTCCGCTATCTTTCGCCGACACTCAGGGAGCTCAAATGTCCGGTTCGATCCTCTATATCCACGGTTTCAACAGCGCGCCGGCCTCGAAAAAGGCCTGTGAGCTGGTCGCGGTGATGGAGCGGCTGGGTTTGAGCGGGCAACTGCAGGTTCCGGCCTTGCATCACCATCCGCGCCAAGCCATCGGTCAGTTGGAGCAAGCGATTGCCGAGCTGGGCCGGCCGCTGCTGGTGGGAAGCTCACTCGGCGGCTACTATGCGACTCACCTGGCCGAGCACCATGGCCTGAAAGCGTTGCTGGTCAACCCGGCCGTCAGTCCGCATCGGATGTTCGACGGCTATCTGGGAACGCAGAAAAACCTGTATACCGATGAAACCTGGGAATTGACCCACGACCATGTGACGGCCCTGGCCGAGCTGGAAGTGCCGGCGCCCCAGGATGCGCAGCGGTATCAGGTGTGGTTGCAGACCGGCGACGAAACACTGGATTATCGCCTCGCCCAGCACTATTACCGGGCCTGCGCCTTGCGCATTCAGGCCGGCGGCGACCATGGTTTCCAGTGTTTTGCCGGGCAATTGCCAGCCTTGTTGAGTTTTGCCGGCATTGGCGCCGATGTGTATCAGGCAATCGATTTCACCGCACTGTGAAGTCTTGCCCCTCTTTCATGAATGACTGACGACGAGACCCTATGGCCACTCCCAGCGCTAGTTCTTATAACGCCGACGCCATCGAAGTCCTCTCGGGCCTCGACCCGGTGCGCAAACGCCCCGGCATGTACACCGACACCAGTCGGCCGAACCACCTCGCCCAGGAAGTCATCGACAACAGTGTCGACGAAGCCCTGGCCGGCCACGCCAAATCGGTGCAGGTGATCCTGCACGCCGATCACTCGCTGGAAGTCAGCGACGACGGTCGTGGCATGCCGGTCGACGTCCACCCGGAAGAGGGTGTTTCAGGTGTCGAACTGATCCTCACCAAGCTCCATGCGGGCGGCAAGTTTTCCAACAAGAACTACCAGTTCTCCGGCGGTCTGCACGGGGTGGGTATTTCCGTGGTCAACGCCTTGTCGACCGAAGTCCGGGTTCGCGTCAAGCGTGACGGCAACGAATACCAGATGACCTTCAACGACGGCTTCAAGGCCTCGGAACTGGAAATCGTCGGTACCGTCGGCAAGCGCAATACCGGCACCAGCGTGTACTTCGCGCCGGACCCGAAATACTTCGATTCACCGAAATTTTCCATCAGCCGCCTCAAGCACGTGCTCAAGGCCAAGGCTGTGCTGTGCCCGGGACTGCTGGTCAGTTTTGAAGACAAAGGCACCGGCGAGAAGGTCGAATGGCATTACGAAGACGGCCTGCGCTCCTACCTGGTCGACGCGGTCAGCGAATTTGAACGCCTGCCGGACGAACCGTTCTGCGGCGCTTTCGCCGGTAATAAAGAAGCGGTCGACTGGGCCCTGCTGTGGTTGCCCGAAGGTGGCGACGCGGTGCAGGAAAGCTACGTCAACCTGATCCCGACGGCGCAGGGCGGTACCCACGTCAATGGTTTGCGTCAGGGCTTGCTTGATGCGATGCGCGAGTTCTGCGAATTCCGCAGCCTGCTGCCGCGCGGTGTGAAACTGGCGCCGGAAGACGTCTGGGAACGCATCGCCTTCGTGCTGTCGATGAAGATGCAGGAGCCGCAATTCTCCGGCCAGACCAAAGAGCGTCTGTCATCGCGTGAAGCGGCGGCGTTCGTTTCCGGTGTGGTCAAGGATGCTTTCAGCCTGTGGCTTAACGCCAACCCGGAAACCGGTCTGGCGTTGGCCGAACTGGCGATCAACAACGCCGGCCGTCGTCTCAAGGCCAGCAAGAAAGTCGAGCGCAAGCGCGTCACTCAGGGGCCGGCACTGCCGGGCAAACTCGCTGACTGCGCCGGGCAGGACCCGATGCGTTCCGAACTGTTCCTGGTCGAAGGTGATTCCGCCGGCGGTTCCGCCAAGCAAGCCCGGGACAAAGAGTTTCAGGCGATCCTGCCGTTGCGCGGCAAGATCCTCAACACCTGGGAAGTCGACGGCAGCGAAGTGCTCGCCAGCCAGGAAGTGCACAACATCGCCGTGGCCATCGGTGTCGATCCGGGCGCGGCGGACATGAGCCAGTTGCGCTACGGCAAGATCTGCATCCTCGCCGACGCCGACTCTGACGGCCTGCACATCGCAACCTTGCTCTGCGCGTTGTTCGTCCAGCATTTCCGCCCGTTGGTGGATGCCGGTCACGTCTACGTCGCGATGCCGCCGCTGTACCGTATCGACCTCGGCAAAGAGATCTACTACGCCCTCGACGAAGCCGAACGTGATGGGATTCTAGACCGTCTGGTGGCCGAGAAAAAACGCGGCAAACCACAGGTCACCCGATTCAAAGGTCTGGGTGAAATGAACCCGCCGCAGTTGCGTGAAACCACCATGGACCCCAACACCCGGCGTCTGGTGCAACTGACGCTGGGCGAAGATTTCGCCCAGACCTCGGAAATGATGGACATGCTGCTGGCGAAGAAACGCGCCGGTGATCGCAAGGCTTGGCTCGAATCCAAAGGCAACCTCGCCGAGGTGCTGGCCTGATGCGGTTTGGCTGGGCCTTGGCGGGTGCGTTGCTGCTGAGTGCGATGAGCGTGTCGGCCGAGCCGTTGCAGGAGTTGCGCGTGCTTTCCGAGCACCCGGTCGACGGCATGCGCGGCGGTAACCTGTCGGGGCTGGCGATGTGTGGCAGCGAGTTGTGGACGGTGTCGGACCGCGATGACGACCAGATTTATCGGCTCAATACCGCCGATCAGGTCTGGCAGGCCGAAGCCTTGCACATCGACGTGCCCGAAGTGCCGGAGACCGGTTTACCGTGGGGGTTGCGCTCGCGCAATTGGGCCGCGTCGTTCGTGCGCGGTGGCGATCTGGATTTCGAAGGCATCACCTGCGACAGCGCTGGCAATCGCTACATCGTCAGCGAAGGCCATGCAGCGGTATTGCAGGTGCCCCTCAATGGCCCGGCCAACTGGCTGAAAATCTCGCCGATGATGGTTCGCGAAGCGCGGGCCAGCGGCATGCTCCTGCATTTCAATGCGATATTCGAAGGCCTGGCGATCAACCCGGCAGGCGATCAGATGTGGCTGGCGGCCGAACGGCAAAGCCGTGGCTTGCTCAAGATCAAGCGCCAGCAGACGGTGTGGGATTGTGACGGTCGTTGCGTGCTGCTCAGCGAGAGTGGCAAGGAGATGCAGCCGCCGCAGTTCCCGGATGCCAAAGCGGTCGATCGGGACTTTTCCGACCTTTCGTTGTTCAACGGCAAACTGTTTACCCTTGAACGCAACGCCTTCCAGATATGTCGTCGCGATGCGCAAACAGCCAAGGTCGAGCGTTGCTGGTCGTATGCGGCCGAACTGTTGCAGGCCAACCGCCAATACTCACAGAGCTACGGGCTGGAAGAGGCACTGATCGTCGATGCTGAGGGTGCGTGGATCGGCGTCGACAATAATTTTGGCCCACGTGCCGACGGTGAGGTTCGGCCGGTCGTCTGGCGGTTCGCCGCACCTGACGGTGGCTGGAGCGCCAAGCCTTGAGCCAGCAACCACCGGGCAAGCGCGCCGGGCGGGTGCTGATGATCCTGGCCTGGTGCGCTGCGCTTTTTCTGGCCACGCGGTTTTTCGGCCAGTGGGAACAACGCCAGCAGAATCCGAACGTGGTGGTGAGTTCGCAGCAGGGCGAAGGTTATATCGAAGTGAAGCTGGCCGGTAACGCCCAGGGGCATTTTGTCGCCAGCGGCCAGATCAACGGCGAGCCGGTTGAATTCCTGCTCGACACCGGCGCAACCGATGTGGCGATCCCGGCGGATCTGGCCGAGCGTTTGAAGCTGCAAGAGGGTTTTGGTGTGACCCTGAGCACGGCCAATGGCCTGAGCCAGGGCTATCGTACAAAAATTGACCGCCTGCAACTGGGCGACATCGTGCTGCGGGACGTCCGGGCACTGGTGGCGCCAGGCTTGCAGGGTGATCAGGTGCTGCTCGGGATGAGCGCCCTGAACAAACTTGAATTTACTCAGCGCGGTGGCACCATGCTGCTGCGCCAGACAACGAACCGATGAGGCCCGCATGAGCGACATCCTTGCAGACAGCTTAGACGGCGTAGAGCGCCGCTCGCTGGCTGACTTCACCGAAAGTGCCTACCTCAACTACTCCATGTACGTGATCATGGACCGTGCCTTGCCGCATATCGGCGATGGCCTGAAACCGGTGCAGCGTCGCATCATTTATGCGATGAGCGAACTGGGGCTGGACGCTGACTCTAAACACAAGAAGTCGGCGCGTACCGTCGGTGACGTACTCGGTAAGTTCCACCCCCACGGCGACTCGGCGTGCTACGAAGCGATGGTGCTGATGGCTCAGCCGTTCAGCTATCGCTACACGCTGGTCGACGGCCAGGGTAACTGGGGTGCGCCGGATGATCCCAAGTCCTTCGCGGCCATGCGTTACACCGAGGCTCGCCTGTCGCGTTATTCCGAAGTGCTGCTCAGCGAACTGGGCCAGGGCACCGCGGACTGGGGGCCGAACTTCGACGGCACCCTGCAGGAACCGCTGGTATTGCCAGCGCGTCTGCCGAACATTCTGCTCAACGGTACCACCGGCATCGCCGTGGGCATGGCCACCGACGTACCGCCGCACAACCTGCGCGAAGTCGCCACGGCGTGCGTGCGCTTGCTTGATGAGCCCAAAGCCACGGTCGAGCAACTCTGTGAACACATCCAGGGCCCGGACTATCCGACCGAAGCGGAAATCATCACGCCGCGCGCCGACCTGCTGAAAATGTACGAAACCGGCAAGGGCTCGGTGCGCATGCGCGCCGTGTACCACGTCGAGGACGGCGACATCATCGTCACCGCGCTGCCGCATCAGGTCTCCGGGGCCAAAGTGCTGGAGCAGATCGCCGCGCTGATGCAGGCCAAACCGTCGAAAGCGCCGCAGATCGCCGACCTGCGCGACGAATCCGACCACGAAAATCCGTGCCGCATCGTGATTATCCCGGTCAACAGCCGCGTCGATCACGAAGCGCTGATGCAGCACCTGTTCGCCAGCACCGAGCTGGAGTCGACCTACCGGGTCAACGTCAACATCATCGGCCTGGACGGCAAGCCACAGCTCAAAAACCTGCGCGCCTTGCTGGTCGAATGGCTGGAGTTCCGCGTGCAGACCGTGCGTCGCCGCTTGCAATTTCGTCTCGACAAGGTCGAGCGTCGTCTGCACCTGTTGGACGGTTTGCTGATTGCCTACCTCAATCTGGATGAAGTGATCCACATCATCCGTACCGAGGAACACCCCAAAGCCAAGCTGATCGAGCGCTTCGCCCTCAGCGAGATTCAAGCCGACTACATCCTCGACACCCGTCTGCGTCAATTGGCGCGACTGGAAGAAATGAAGTTGCGCGACGAGCAGGACGAACTGCTCAAGGAACAAGCCAAGCTGCAAGCGCTGCTGGGCAGCGAAGCCAAGTTGAAGAAACTGGTGCGCACCGAGCTGATCAAGGACGCCGAAACCTATGGCGACGACCGCCGCTCGCCAATCGTGGAGCGCGCCGAAGCCAAGGCGTTGACCGAGCACGATCTGCTGCCGAACGAGAAAGTAACAGTCGTGTTGTCGGAAAAAGGCTGGATCCGTTCGGCCAAAGGTCATGACATCGACGCCACTGGCCTTTCGTACAAGGCAGGCGACGGCTTCAAGACCTCGGCAGCGGGACGCTCCAACCAGTTTGCGGTGTTTATCGACTCCACCGGCCGCAGCTATTCGGTCGCCGCGCACACGTTGCCGTCGGCGCGTGGCCAGGGCGAGCCGTTGACCGGCCGTCTGACGCCGCCACCGGGCGCATCGTTCGAATGCGTGATGATGCCGGAAGACGACGCGCTGTACGTGATCGCTTCCGACGCCGGTTACGGATTCGTGGTCAAAGGCGAAGACCTGCAAGCCAAGAACAAGGCCGGTAAAGCCCTGTTGAGCCTGCCGAACAACGCCAAAGTGATCGCGCCGCGTCCGGTGACCGATCGTGAACAGAACTGGCTGGCCTCGGTCACGACCGAAGGTCGCCTGCTGATTTTCAAAATCAGCGATCTGCCACAATTAGGTAAGGGCAAGGGCAACAAGATCATCGGTATTTCCGGTGAGCGCGTGGCCAGTCGCGAAGAATATGTCACGGACATCGCCGTGCTTGCGGAAGGCGCAACACTGGTGTTGCAGGCCGGAAAACGGACACTTTCGCTCAAAGCCGACGACCTCGAACACTACAAAGGCGAGCGTGGTCGCCGTGGCAATAAACTGCCGCGTGGCTTCCAGCGAGTCGATGCACTGCTCGTCGAAAACCTCAATTAGGCGTCCCAGAGCGCTCGATCTACGATTTAACGCGTAGATCGACGCTTTGGCGCTGGAGTCGGAACGCATATTCACGGATGATATGGCCTTTCAAGCGCCGGCGTGGCCGAGCGTTCTTCATATTTATTGAGTATTTTCACTGTGGTCAGCCGAGTGGCGGCCACCTGGACGGGATGATGACTGCTCTGCGCCCCCTTATTTTCCTGCTCGCCGGCGTTCTTGGCCTGGCGGGTTGCAGCGTACACCAGCCGGTGTCGCTGTATCAGCTGGACAGCGGAAGTCCGGTTCAGCCTGCGCAAAGCGCAGGCATGGCGGTTTTGTTGGGCCCTGTAGTCGTCGCCGACTACCTGCAACGTGAAACCCTGCTGCAACGTCAACCGGACGGCAGTCTGCAAGCGGCGACCGATGGTCGTTGGGCCGGCAGCCTTTCGTCGGATATCGACCAGTTGCTGCTGCGTCAGGTTGCCGGTCATCTGGACAGCCAGCGCGTGGTATTGGCGCCGGCCACTCAGGGCTTCACCCCGGATGTGCAGGTATTGCTGACCATCACGCGTCTGGACTCCGGCGAGAAACAACCGGCGATTCTCGATGCGCAATGGCGATTGATCGACCGTCGTGGAAAGGTGCGCGATAACCGTATCGTCCACCTGCAAGAACTGCACGCCGGTAGCACGGCTTCGCAGGTTCAGGCACAGGGGATTCTGTTGCAGCGATTGGCCGATCAACTGTCGGTGGCGCTCAAACCGCTGGCCAATCAGCCGCCGGTGGTCGAGGCGCAGCGTAAACCGGCACCGAAACCGGCAGCGCCTTCGGAAGCCGACAAGCAGCCGAAGATCCCGATGGCTTCGCCGATTCGCACCGATATGGAAGTGTTCCGCTTCTAAGTCTGGTTTGAGTCAAGACAAAGCCCGCCTTGTGCGGGCTTTGTTGTGTCTGCTGTCTGGCGATTTGTGGTCAGGCGTCTAGCCCCTTCGCGAGCAAGCCCGCCCCCACAAGGGTTCTGGTGTTTGCGGTTCCCCTGTGGGAGCGGGCTTGCTCGCGAAGGGGTCGGATCAGGCTACGAAAAAGCCCGCAGACAATCACTCATCTGCGGGCTCCTTTACAGCGGGGTCAGACCTCAGGCCCGGCGCTCATGCATCCGCGCCAGTTGCCGCTCCAGCATCGATGGATAAGGCTCCATCAACCGCTCGACACAGCACGCCCCCTCGGGACTGGCGATCGGGCGAATCCGTGCACGCTGACGGATTAGCGCGTCATCACTGATCTTGCGTTCAACCAGCAGCAAATTGCGGCTGTGCTGTGACAAGGCCAGCGCGTCCTGGGCCGAATCGGTGAGCAGCAGATCAATCTGGCTCAGGCCGAACAACTCATCACCCAGGGTCAGGCCCAGTTGCAATTGCAGGGTAATGCCACTGTCCGCGACTTCAATCTGCAACTGATGGCCCAGCGCTCGCAGTAACTCGCCGCAACAGATCGCGTTGGTCAGGTAGTCGTCGCCACTGTCCTCGGTGTGGAACAGCATCAGCGTGCTGCCATCGTTCAGGGTTTCGATCTCGCCTTGATACAGCGAAGCGGCTTGATCGAGGCAATCGCGGTAGCGCTTTTGCAACTCTTCCAGACGGGTCCGAGGCAAACGGCGCAGTTGCTCCTGCGAGCCCAGTTGCACGGCCAGTACTGCCGTGTGCTGAGGCACGCTTGGCGTGGCCTGGCGAATCGGCGGTTGCGCGGTTTCATTCAAGGACTCGTCACGCAGGTCGGCGAAGGCGTCGTCGTCCTCATCGTCTTCGACGGTGCTGACCACCCGGCGTGCCGCAGGCTTTTGCGCGGCCATCGGCCGGCTCTCGTCGAAGCTCGGGTCGCGCAGGTTACGCACCTCGAACTCGGTCTCGTCGTCTTCGAACTCGGGCTCCGGTTCTGGCTCGGGTTCAACAGGCTCGGGGGCATAGTTGGCGTGTAACTGACGGGCCAGATCGCCGATCTCGTCCTGACGCTCGATGCCCGGGGTGTACTCATCGATCCGGCGCAGCCATACGCGCAGTTGCAGGAGCGGCGTGGAGATGTGCCGACCCAGCCGCAGGCTCAGGGCCAACGACAGCGCCAACAGAATCGCACTCAAGATGCCCATGCTCTGCAGGCTGATGGTCATCGGCTGCTGGAACTGATCCATGTCCAGGCTGATGCGCAGTTGCCCGGCGGTCACGTCCTGAAAAGTGATCTTGCTTTCGTACATGCCTTCGGCTTCGCCCAGCAGGCTGTGCTTGGGGCGCTGACCGGACTCGGCGAGGATGCGGTTATCCACGCTGTAAATGGCGGCGTGGGCCACCAGTTTGTTTTTGGTCAGATTATTGAGCAGTACGTTGAGGCTGAGGATGTCGTTGGACACCAGCAGCTCCGTGGCGGAGGTGGCGGTCTGCGTGGTCAGGCTTTCGCCCAGCGCATCGGCCTGTTCGTGCATGGCCTGCTTGAATTGCAAACCCATCACGCCGGCATAGATCACCAGGGCCAGAGCGACCAGGATCACGTTATGGCTGGCAATGCGCAATGCAATCGGTACACGGCGGTGGCGCAGTGCACGGAAGATCAGCAGGAAGAAGTTATCGGTTTTAACTGGCGTGGGCCGGTTCACTGAGCTCGGCTCTTTTGTCCGTGAAGTTGACGCGCAGTATAGCGACAGGCCCTAGACCGGCAAAGCGCTCGCGGTGCCCGATGGTCACTGAAAGTGGGTAGAATGCGGTTTTTTTCCAGTTGCGGGGGTGCGCGTTGCGCGAAATCGTCCTGATTAACATCACGGGAGTCGACCGTCCGGGTCTGACGGCGGCCATTACCGGTGTTCTGGCCCAGGGTGGTGTGAACATTCTCGACATCGGTCAGGCGGTGATCCACGACACCCTGTCGTTTGGCATCCTGGTTGAAATTCCCGATTCCTTGCAAGGCAAGTCGGTGCTCAAGGACATCCTGTTCAAGGGCTACGAGCTTGATCAGCAAGTGCGCTTCACCCCAGTGTCCGAAGAGGATTACCAGCAATGGGTGGGCAATCAGGGCAAGAAACGCCACATCGTCACCCTGTTGACGCGCAAAGTGACGGCTGGCCAATTGCAGGCTGTCAGTTCGATCACCGCCAAATACGGCCTGAACATCGATCACATCGACCGTCTGTCGGGTCGCATGCCGCTCGACACCCCGGCCGACCAGGGCAAGGGCTGCATCGAGTTCTCCGTGCGGGGCGAAGCGGCTGATCCGCAGGCGCTGCGTGCCGAGTTCCTCAGCGTCGCGCAGGAACTGAACGTCGACATCGCCTTCCAGGAAGATTCGCTGTTCCGTCGCAACCGTCGCCTGGCGGTGTTCGACATGGACTCGACGCTGATCGAAGCCGAAGTCATCGATGAACTGGCCAAGGCGGCCGGAGTTGGCGAGCAGGTTTCGCACATCACCGAGCGTGCCATGGCGGGCGAACTGGATTTTCGCGCCAGCTTCAAAGAGCGTCTGGCGCTGCTCAAAGGCCTCGACGTCAGCGTGCTGGACTCGATCGGTGCTTCGCTGCGCCTGACCGAGGGAGCCGAAACCCTGTTCGCCGAACTCAAGTGTCTGGGTTACAAGACCGCAATCCTGTCGGGCGGCTTCACCTATTTCGCCAAGCAATTGCAGGCCAAACTCGGTATCGACTACGTGTTCGCCAACGAACTGGAAGTGGTCGACGGTAAGTGCACAGGCGTGGCGATCGAGCCGATTGTCGATGCGCAGCGCAAGGCTGACCTGTTGAAAGAACTGGCGCACAAGGAAGGTTTGCGTCTGGAGCAGACCATTGCGGTCGGCGACGGCGCCAATGACCTGCCGATGCTGGCCATTGCCGGGTTGGGCGTGGCGTTTCGCGCCAAGCCGTTGGTCAAGCAGTCGGCGAAGCAGGCGATCTCCACCCTTGGGCTCGATGGCGTGCTGTATCTGCTGGGCTTCCGGGATCGCGACGGGCAGCTCTGACTCTCCAGGGCCAGCGTCGGACTCTTCGCAAACAAACCCGCTCCCACTTTGGAATGCATTTCAAGTGTGGGAGCCGGCTTGCTCGCGAAGGGCGCAACCCGGTCTAAAGCGACTTCCACAACGAATCGAAATCCTCTTCGCTCCCGCTCTGCGACGCCGCCTCCAGCGAGCGATAGGCAAACTGATTGAAACTGTGCGTACTCGCCACCCGTCGATCCAGCCCGGCGGGGTGCTCCTCGCCCAGGGTGTTGATCAGCACCTTGCTGCCTTCCTGAAAGGGTAAACGCGGCGCCAGCAAGGTGGCCGGCAAGTCGATCGAGCTGATCTGCGGCAGTAGCAATCCGCGTAAATAGTGGCTGTGATCGTCCCGCGAGCGCACCAGTTGCAAACCGCACGGTTGTGCATGGGGCGCCACCAGTTCAATGCCCATCTGCGTGCCGCTGCCGCGCACCTGCCGGATCCAGCGAATGACCGCGATGCTCCAGCCCTGATTCGTGCTGTCCTGAATCCCGAGCATTTCCCCGGTCTGTAGCTCGACGGGGACTTCTTTCGGCCAGCCCAGGCAATAACCACCGGGACTGTGATTGATCACAGGCAGAGCATACGTCGGATAGTGTGGCGTGCTGTCGGTGCTGCTGTCGTCCTCCACCAACTGGTCGTACTGAATTTCTTCGTAGGGCAGAAACTCATCGGCCTTGCTTTGCGGCGCGGCGTCGAACGCCTGGCTCCAACTGTCCTTTTCACCTTGAGTCACGGCGCTGCTGAAGTTTGCCGCGCGTGCGCCGGGGTGCTTGAGCAGTTCGCTGAACGTGCGTTCACCACCCAAATAGAAGTGCAGGGCGCTCATGCCCACGCACACGGTCAGGCTGCCTTGGCCCACGGTGCGCTGAAAACTGCGCTCGGCCGCCTGGCCCCAGGTCGCATGCAAGTGTTGCAGGGTGTCGAAGCTCAGCCCGGCAGGGACGGGCAGCGGCGTCGACGTGTCCTGGCGCTGCAGAAATGCCTCGATGACATTCACCAGCGGCTGCGGATCGAAGCCGAGCAGTGCATTTTTCTGCTCACTGCGGAACATGTTGCGATAGCGCGGCCCGGCATCGAGTTCGGCGCTGATCGCAAACAAACCCTCGTCCGGGCTACCGGGATGCAGTTTGAGCAAAGCACTCCACGGCTCGATCACTTCTGCCAGCCGGGCAATCTGGTTCTGTCGCAGTTGATTGCAGCGGGCGCAGCCCAATAGCAGGGCGGCGATGTAAGTCTGTTCCAGGCTCAACTCGGTGCTCAGGCTGGCGAGATCGTCATGCACCTGGCGCTGTTGCAACTGCAATTGACAGGCTATTCGATAGAGCTGATGCAGCTCGAACCACAGATGCTCCGGCGGCGAGCTGTACAACTGCGCGGCGCGCACCCCTTGAGCTTTAAGTGCATGGGCTGCCCGTTGCAGGGTCTGGCTGACAAGTGCTGCGCGATCCTTGCTGTACTTCGGCGCAATGCGCAACACGATCTGTTTGTAGCCGATGGCCAGATGACCTTGCAGCGCCTGACACAGGTTGCTGATCTTGCGCGAGCGCTCGTCGAGCATGATCGCCTGATGCAGGAAGTGCCGCTCCAGATGCTGGCAGACGAAGTACACCTCAGGGCGCAGCAGTTCCAGCAGTTGCAGGCGATTGTCACTGGGGGTGAGCAACAGATTGAGTTCGCCCAGGCCTTGATACAACAGGCGGGCGGTTTCGCCGATGTTGGCTTTGGGCAGGTCGGCGATCCAGCGTTTGAGATCGCGCGGGGTGTGTTCACAGAACGACAGGCGCGTTTGCGTTGGCGTCGGGGCGCGTAATGTCGGTTGGAATTGAGGCTCACTCATGCCATGACCAGCTCCGGAAACGAATGGGGCAATGCACAAAACTCTAGCAGCTGTGGCCGGGTTCGCGGGTTCCTGTGGGGTTTTTTACCGTTTGTCTGCTTGCTCGTTGCCATGCCGTAGGCGCAACTAGGCTCTTAGGCGTGCGATCGGATACGCACGGTCGTACGGCCTGTTGCCAATAGCGGGCAGGTCTCTTCATAACTTCAAGGAGATGAGGTTCATGTCTAAATATGTAGTGGCAAATCAGTGGGGCGGCAGTTCGGCCCCTTGGCATCCAGGTGGAGATTGGGTGCTGGGCGCGCGGGACAACCAGAACGTCGTGGCCATCGAGATCAAGTCCGGTGACGACGGCAAAACGTTCACCGGCACCATGACCTACGCCGGTGAAGGGCCCATTGGCTTCAAGGCGCAACGCACAGGCCAGAACCAGTACAACGTCGAGAATCAGTGGGGTGGCAACGATGCCCCGTGGCATCCGGGCGGCAAGTGGGTCATTGGCGGACGGGACAATCAGAACGTTGTCGCGTTGAGCGTCACTTCCAATGATGGAGGGAAAAACCTCAGTGGCACCAATACCTATGCCAACGAAGGGCCAATCGGCTTTCGTGGGCAAATAGAGTAACGGTCCCCGCGAGTCGTATCCGCCCATTCGCAGACGTGCGAACGGGCGGATCAGTGGCTACATCAGACTCAGGCTTTTGGCAGCGCCAAACCCTGGCCCATCTGCACTGGCGAGCCAGCCGCCAGTTCTTCAGCCCACTTCACTTGATCCGGCCCGAACAGCACGATCGCGGTCGAACCCAGCTTGAAACGGCCCAGTTCGGCGCCTTTTTCCAGATGAATCGGCGCGCGGGCGGCTTCGTCGTAGCGGAAGGTTTTCAGCTCGCGTTTCGGCGGCGTGACCAGGCCGGCCCACACGGTTTCGATCGAAGCCACAATCATCGCGCCCACCAGAACAACCGCCATCGGGCCGCGTTCGGTGTCGAAAATGCACGCTACGCGCTCGTTGCGGGCGAACAGCTCCGGGACGTTTTCGGCGGTGGTCTGGTTGACCGAGAAGATCCGGCCCGGGATGTAGACCATTTCACGCAGGGTGCCGGCCAGCGGCATGTGTACGCGGTGGTAGTCCTTCGGCGACAGGTAAATGGTGGCGAAGTCGCCGCCCATGAACGGCGCTGCGTTTGCCGCGTCACCGCCGAGCAGTTCCAGCACGCTGAAACTGTGGCCCTTGGCCTGGAACACCCGACCGTGTTCGATCGGGCCGAGCTGGCTGACGGCACCGTCGGCCGGGCTGAGGACTGCGCCCGGGGTTTCGTCCAGCGGACGCGCGCCGTCTTTCAGGGCGCGGGTGAAGAACGCGTTGAAGTGCTCGTAGGCAGTCAGGTCTTCAACCAGTGCCTGCGACATGTCCACTTGATAGCGCTTGGCGAACCACTGGGTGAACGCATTCTTGAACCAGCGCACGCGGCACTCGGCAATGCAGCCGGCCAGGCGCGACAGCAAATGATGAGGCAGCAGGTACTGGCTGAGGATAAACAGACGCTCTTTCATTAGTTGTCCTTAAAAACCTTAAATCTCGACAGGCGTGTCGGGGTGGTTGCCCCATTCGCCCCAGGAACCGGCGTAGCCTTTGACTCGCGGATAACCGAGGGACTTGGCCACCAGATAAGTGAAGCCCGACCGGTGATGGGTCTGGCAGTGGGTAATGATTTCTTTGTCCTTGGTGATCCCCAGGTCTTCGAGGATCTGCGGCATGTCAGTGCGAATGCGTAACTGACGCGCCTTGTCCATGCCCGCCGTCCATTCGAAATTGACGGCGCCGGGAATATGGCCGGCTTTGGCGGCCAGGACCTTCTCGCCGGAGTATTCCAGCGGCCCGCGTGCATCCCAGATCGCCAGGTCGGCGGCGCCGAGACGGCTTTGCAGGTATTCGCGCGTGGCGGTCGGTTCTTCGTGCAGCGTCAATGCCACCGGACCACCGGCGGCAGGAGGTACCTGGATCGACATCGGCATGCCATCGGCCAGCCACGCCGGCAGACCGCCATCGACATAGTGGTACTTGTCGTGACCGATCACGTCGAGCAGCCAGATGAAGCGTCCGGCCCAGCCGCCGCCCTCGTCGTCATAGACCACGTAGACCGCGTCCTGGCGATGGCCCAGCTCACCGAACAACGCTTCCAGATCGGCTTTGGCCGGCAACAGTCCCGGCGCCGGTGGCTGGCCGAACTGGGTTCGTTTCGGATCGACAAACCGCGCCCCGGGAATGTGTCCTTCGGTGTAGCGGGCGGCACTGGTCAAGTCCACCAGAATCAGATCGCTTGCCTCGAGCCTGGGGAGCAGGTCGCTCGGTTCGATCACGAGCGGCAAGCCAGAGAAGTCAGACATGTGAGGTCTCCAGAGCACAAAGTGGGGGATTGTAGCGCAGCCTCATCGGCCACGGCTGCTAAAGCTGTGCAGGGCTTTTTCGATGCATTGCGCGGTTTTGCCAAAGGCTTGCACGGTGATATCGGCGAAGGGGCCACCGCCCTGATCGGCGACGACGATCATGATCACCCGGCCATTGTTGACCAGTGAGCGCAGGAACAGGTGCTCGCCACGAAACAGCGAGCGCAGGTTCGGCGGCAGCAGGGCAGAGAATTGTCCGTGGTTTTGCGGGTTGATCCGTACCTGCGCCTGTTGCGCGAGCAGCCGTTGCAGGACTTTGCTCTGACTGACCACAAAGTTCAGCGCCCCCGCTTCTTTTGGCAGGCCGAAGGTCTGGTGCACGCGCAGATTGGACTGGGTGCGATCGGCCATCAGGATCATCACCCGATGCATGCCGCTGGCGACCAGGGCGTCACGGGCGGCAACGGTCAGGCTCATGGCATTGGTGAAGCGACTCGGCTCGGCCAGCAGTTCGGCGCATTGCCGGCGCCACTGCGTCAGATCTTCGGCGCTGGGGGCGGCGGCCGGGAGCATTCCGGCCGGCAAGCGATGAGTGCCCCACGGCCATAGCAGCGAAATGGCCGGGTGCCACAGATCCGGCAGCGCATGGTGACGCGCGCTGTTGGCCGCCTGTTGGTGCAATTGCTGCTGCACCTCGTCCATCGAAATTTGCAGATAAAGGCTGGTCAGGTACTGCCAGCGCTTACTGTGCGGACTGTCCCACGCCTGTTGCGCCGACAGCGCCAGCCCGTTGGCCAGCAGCACGGTGTTGGCCGGCTGATTGAGCCAGCGGCGCAACGTCGGATCATCGTCCAGACGATTTTGCTGACGTAACGGGTGCTCGCTGTCGCGGGCGATTCTAAGGACCTTGACCAATTCGCGGCGCTCGCCGAGCAGCAATTTGTAGCCTTGTTGCACCCAGACCGGCAGGTGCCATACGTGCACCAGCGCCTCGGCGATTTTCAGCAGGCGCACGCCGAACAACTGTTTCTCGACAGTGCGCGCCGACTCGCCCTTGTGGATAACCCGCAGTTCCCACTCTTCAAGCAACTGTGGATACGTCAGCGCCAGCGGCCACAACGGCGAGAGAAACAGCAGACTGCCCCAATGAATGTCCTGCCACAGCCGCGCCAGGCGACTGGCAAAAAAACCGTTGGCCTGTTGCGTGGCGTGTTGGCTGATCATTTGCAGTTGCCGCAGGGCCTTGGGAATCTGCATCTGCGGTTCGGCAGGCAGGCGTGCCAGCAGTTCTTCGGTGCGGGCGAGGCCGAGACGGTTGATCGCCACTTCGAGATTTTCCGCCGGTGTGCTCATCGTGCCGTGGGTGTGACGATTTGCCTCACGGATGATGCTCAAGGCCAGCGCCGGGCTGTCCTGCATCAGGTCAGCGATGTCGCGCAGAGAACTGCGGTTGTCACGAATGGCCCGGCAGACTTTGTCGTGAGCGTCTTGCGGCACGGGCAGGCGCACGCTATCGAGCCATGTCACCCAGCCTTCAAGGGTGGTCGGTTTTACGTGTGGGACGTTCGTTTCATTAGCCATGTCTGGACGAGATCTTCACTGACTGTAGACGCGCCCGGCATGGGCTAAATTGGCTTTTCGCCTGAACTGGCTATAGTCTGGCGCAGTTTTGCCGATAAGTAGAAGAAGAGATTTTTTAACTTCCGAATATGACCTTGAACCCGACTTAAATAAGTACTTTCTACCTATGGCTAAAATTATCGGCATCATCGTCGTATTCGCGAGCGTGCTCGGCGGATACGTGCTTTCCCACGGCAAGATTGCCGCCCTGGTCCAGCCCTTCGAGGTGATGATCATCGGTGGTGCGGCACTGGGTGCATTCCTCCAGGCCAACCCCGGTTACATGACGATGCACGTGCTCAAGAAATCCCTGAGCATGTTCAGTTCGCGTTTCAGCCACACCTTCTACCTGGAAGTGCTCGGCCTGATCTACGAGATCCTCAACAAGAGCCGTCGCGAAGGCATGATGGCCATTGAAGGCGACATCGAAGACGCCGCCGCGAGCCCGATTTTCGCCAAGTACCCGGCAGTCCTTAAAGATGAACGCATGACCGCGTTCATCTGTGATTACCTGCGCATCATGTCCTCCGGCAACATGGCTCCCCACGAGCTCGAAGGCCTGTTCGACATGGAGCTGTACAGCCTCAAAGAAGACCTTGAGCACCCGTCCCACGCGGTAAACGGCATTGCCGACGCCATGCCGGGTTTCGGTATTGTCGCGGCGGTACTGGGTATCGTGGTGACCATGGCATCCTTGGGTGAGGGCGATCAGAAGTCCATCGGTCTGCACGTCGGTGCGGCGCTCGTGGGTACCTTCTTCGGTATTCTCGCCGCGTACGGTTTCTTCGGCCCGTTGGCGCATTCCCTGGCCCACGATGCCAAGGAAGAACTGAACGTCTACGAAGCCATCAAGGCCTCGCTGGTGGCTTCGGCTTCCGGCATGCCGCCATCGTTGGCGGTGGAGTTCGGTCGCAAGGTGCTGTACCCGGCGCACCGTCCAAGCTTTGCCGAGCTGGAACAAGCCGTTCGCGGTCGTTAAGCCATGGAAAATAATCAGCCGATAATCATCAAGCGCGTCAAGCGCATAGCCGGTGGGCACCACGGCGGGGCATGGAAAATCGCCTTCGCCGACTTCGCCACGGCAATGATGGCGTTCTTTCTGGTGTTGTGGCTGCTGTCCACCGCAACGCCGGAGCAGAAGATCGCCATCGCCGGCTATTTCAAAGACCCGGTCGGCTTCTCTGAAAGTGGCACGCCTTACATCATCGATCTGGGCGGTACACCGACCCTGGCCCCGGAAAATACCCTCAACCCCGAGGTGAAATCCCAGCCACAACCGGACAAGGTCACCGTCGACACCGATCAGGTCGAAGGCATGGCCGAGCAGGTCGAGAAGGAGCGTCTGGAACTGCTCCTGCAAGAGTTGCAGAACAAGGTCGACGAAAACCCGCAACTGCAGAAGTTCAAGGATCAGATCCTCTTCGAGATCACGCCGAACGGCTTGCGCATCCAGATCATGGACGCCGAGAACCGGCCGATGTTCGACTCCGGTTCCGCACGTCTGAAGCCGTACTTCGAAGACATCCTGCTGGCCATGGCCGACACCATCAAAGCGGTGCCGAACAAGATCAGTATCAGCGGCCACACTGACGCCCAGCCATACATTGGCCGTGGTGATTACGGCAACTGGGAACTCTCGGCCAACCGTGCCAATGCCGCTCGCCGCGCATTGGTCGCTGGTAGCTATCCGGAGGAGCAGGTGGCGCGAGTGGTGGGTTATGCCTCGTCGGCGTTGTTCGACAAGGAGAACCCGTTCAATCCGGTCAACCGCCGCATCGACATTGTCGTGCTGACCAAGAAGGCTCAGGCAGCCATCGAAGGTGCGCAAGGTGCCGAACCGGCGAAACCGGCAGAGCAAGGGCAAAATGGTGCCGTTGCAACGCCACCGGTCGATCCGAACGCACTGCCGGCCGATCAGCAACCGGTGCCTGCCCACGAGTTGCGTGAACGGTTGAACCTGTTCGACGACGCGGCACCGAAACCGGCCGAGCCGGGAAGTGCGGCGCCGGCGCCGACAACGCCCCCGGCGACTGCACCGGCCCCCGCGCCGAAGCAGTGACCCCTAAAAAGCCACGGTAACCGTGGCTTTTTTGTGCCTGCCTGCGTCGCATTGACCAATCGCAGTTTTCGCATTCACGGAAGATCAGTTATGGAAAGAGTCAAAGCCTATTTTCAGCGGCACGGCCACGCCCCCTTCAAGTTTGGTGAGGGGCGGGTCAGTGGTTATATCTCGGCCACGCTCGGGCTGTTGAGCCTGCTCGCGGTGTTGTGCTTCCTGTTTCCCGAGTGGCTCACCACTGCTGAACTGCGCAAGGTCTACGACGAACAGTTTGCGCGTACCACGCTGTTGCTGGGGCTGGTGCTGTCGTTCAGCCTCGGTACCCTGAATATCCTGCTCAACAAACGCAAGCGTCTGGGGATCACCGGGCTGGTCGCGTCGGGGCTGGCGGTATTTCTCGGCGGCACCAACGTGCAGGTCAGTGCAATCGGGCAGACCCCGTACTCGCTGGGTCTGGACTGGTTTGTCCTGGCGCTGCTGGTCTCGGCCATCGTGTTTATTCCTCTGGAAAAACTGTATGCCAAGGACCCCGAGCAAAACATTCTGCGACCGCACTGGCGCACTGACCTGACCTACTTTTTTGTCAGTCACATGCTGGTGCAATTCATCCTGATTTTCATCACCGCTTCGTCGAGCTACATCGCCGGTTGGGCCGTGTCGCCGGGCTTTCAGGCCAGCGTGCAAAGCCTGCCGCTGGTGGTGCAGTTCCTGCTCGCGGTGCTGGTGGCGGACCTCGGTCAGTACTGGCTGCATCGGCTGTACCACGTTGTACCTTTTCTGTGGCGCCTTCACGCCGTGCATCACTCCAGCACGCACATGGACTGGCTGGCCGGCTCGCGCGTGCATTTCATCGAAATCCTGCTGACCCGCACCGGCGTACTGGTGCCGCTGATGCTGCTGGGCTTTGCGCCGCAGGCGTTGAATGCCTATGTGATTCTGGTCGGCGTGCAAGCCGTACTGGCCCACGCCAACGTGCGGATCAAGGGTGGCTGGCTGAATTACCTGATCGTGCTGCCGCGCTACCACCACTGGCACCACGCCCGGCACAAGGACTACATCTACAAGAACTACGCGATCCACACGCCACTGGTGGACATGCTGTTCGGCACCTTCAAGCTCCCGCCGAAAGAATGGCCGGTGCGTTATGGCGTATTTGGCAAAGAGCTGCCGGGCGGGATTGTGCAGCAGCATCTTTATGCGTTTAAGAAGCCTGAGCCGAAGTAGGGCAGGTGGATGTGGAGGAGCCGCGTTGATCGCGGCTTTTTTACGTCTGTTGAACGGCAGGCTGTTGTAAAGGAAATGTCCTTCCGATTTTGAAGAATCCCCCTACAGCTATCTTTTTTTCGCCTCGTTACTGTGCCCGCCAGTTCTCGCGAGCACAAACCAGGGACGGTTTCGACATCGCGCTCTTTTCCTCTTTGCTTAAGGATAAGCGTATGTTCCGGCCGGCCAATGCGGCGCATTTCTCGTTGCAGATTCCTGCTATCCGTCACGACTTCAAGGTGCTGGCGTTCAGCGGCACCGAAGCAATCAGCAACCTTTACAACATCCACATTGAACTGGTCAGCGAGCACCCGGATTTCGATCTGGAGAGCTTGCTCAGCCAACCGGCGTTTCTGCAATTTGGCCATAACGGCG
>NZ_CAXAOQ010000017.1:0-130303 GCF_963970575.1 Pseudomonas sp. EA_65y_Pfl2_P74 | reverse complement strand
AAAAATGGTTGGGCGAAAACAATCTGCGCCTGAGCATCGGCGGCTTTGTGCGCAGCTTGATCAGCGAGGATGGCGCCGAACTGGCCGGTAATCTCAGTTATCGCTACAAGGATCGCGACATCAGCCTTACGCCCGAGCAGGGCCAGATCATGCTCGACACCCAGGATCGGCTGAATGAGGAACTCAGGGTTGAAACCCGGGATCGTCAATACGGCGGTCGGCCGACCGAGGCCGAAGCGGCCGCCCGTGATGCGCGTATCGCAGCCATTGTCGGCCCGGTGCGGGCGTTTATTCCGGCCGATCTGTACTACGAAGCGGAGCAGGTCGTCCGTGAATACCGCGCGGAAAAACACGCCAACCTCAACAATCATGCGTTCAGCGCCACAGACCTTTGCGGTCATCGATGATCCGTGGGGCGTGCTGTTCGACCTCGCTGCGTTGATCCGTGCGCGCAAAACCGCGTTCGACAGCTATCAGGAGCATCACGCCGAAGAATGGGCGATAGCCGGAGTTCTCAAGTCCCTGAGCGAAAGCGACCCTCAGTTGCATGCGCAACTGCCGTCCATTACTCGCTACGACGAACTCCAGCGGACATGGAAGGATCAAGAGGCGCAGAACGAGCGATATACCGCTGACGTTCGACGTCTGGTTCAACTCTGGGTGGCATGGTTCAACACCCTGCAAGCGGCCGGCCCGTCGAGCATGGACACGGCTTGCGGCCACTTCGACATTGCCCAGGCAATTGCCCGTGAAGCCCTGGAGCTGCATTTCGCCGAAGCCTGCCACGGGCCGGCCAGTACCAGCATTGGCGCTACGGCCATCACCCTCAATCTGGAAGGGGACAAGGCCGGCAAGCCATGGCTGCTTTGGGCGTTACTCGGGCTACCGTCGCGGCTGAGCATTGGCGAAATCAAGTACATGGTGGATTTCAGCGATCTGACGCGCGACAACAAAGCGGCTGTTCTAGAAAGCACCGACAAACTGGCCAGAGCCTTTGCCCATGCCGAAGGGCTGAACAAAGCCGCCGACAAACTCAAGCAACACAACCCGGCGGCCAGTCTTGAAGCATTGTTTTTATCCATCGCGCCCGTCGCCGCGCTGCAACTGCATCAGGCCGACAATGCCACGAGCAATGCCGGGCGCCTGTACATGGCGGCTGCATTGGCCCGCAGCGAGCAGCGCATTCAGACGTTGGCTGTTACGTCGCGTCAATTGGGTGAGTGGTACAGCGACTTGATGGGCACTCGGCAGACACCGCCCGCGCATTTGAATGTTGCTTCGCTTGCCAGCGGCGTGGCGGCGGGGATTCCTTTCATGCATCTGGTGCCGGCCAGTACCAAGTTGGCGCCGTTGCCGGTGAATTTGGCGGCTGGGGTTGAGTTGAGTGGTGTGTTTGATTTGAAGGGGGCGTTGAGTAAGGCGCCGGTGAAGGTTTTGGTGACGTTGGTGGCTGGGGGGAATTTGGTTTGGACGGGAAGTACGTTTCTCGACAAAAAAACGGCCAAAAATGGCCTTGTCGCTGTTGGAGCGGGATTCGGCGTTGCTGCAGCGGTAGCTGCAGTCGCTCAAAGAGTGGCGGAGGTTGATTGGGCTTCCGCGGTGCAGCTGAGTGGGAGAACTTCAGTACCCGCAAGGCTAGTTCTTGTTAGAGCGTTGGGTGTTGCAGCGGCAGTTGCAGGACTCACCTACAGCGTTGCCAAACGCCGTTCCCGAAACCTGTGGCCAAAAGTGGTCACTGAGCGCCTGAAAGCCAATGGTCCAACTTCTCGGCTTGTGGATTTGGAGTCACACCAAAAACTCGCTGAATAGCTTTGTGAATTCATGGCACGGAGTCGAACTCCGTGCCCGCGAAATAGGCAGCCGCCAATGGCGACTCTCAATATTTCTCAAACTGCCCAACAAAAAAGGCCTACCTTGCGGTAAGCCTTTTCCATTCACTACATAATCCTCAATCCCCCAACGCTTCCCCCTCACGCCGTGGGTCCGCGCCACCTTCCAACGTCGCTTTCCCCTGCGCATCCTTGACCCGTACGATGGCTTGGGTGCCGCTGGTCATGTCGATTTCACTCACCGCGTGACCTTTGTCCTTCAACGCCTGAATCAGCGCCGGGCTGAACTGGCCTTGTTCCAGTTCGGTCGGGCCGTTGCGGCTGCCGAAGTTGGGCAGGCTGATGGCGCTTTGCGGGTCGAGGTTCCAGTCGAGCAGGCCGACGGTGGTTTTGGCGACGTATTCGATGATCTGCGAGCCGCCCGGTGAGCCGACGCCGGCGAGGAATTCGCCGCTGTTGCGATCGAAGATCAGCGTGGGGGCCATCGATGAGCGTGGGCGTTTGCCGGGTTCGACGCGGTTGGCGACTTTCTGCCCGTTCTCTTCGGGGATGAACGAGAAGTCGGTCAATTGATTGTTCAGCAAAAAGCCCTGAACCATCAGGTGCGAGCCGAATGCCGCTTCGATGGTGGTGGTCATCGACACGGCGCCGCCGAGGTCATCCACCGCCACCACTTGCGAGGTGGAAATGCGCAGCGGCGAGCGGTCCGGCGCGTAGGCGACCTGCACACCCGGCGGGGTGCCCGGTTTGGCGCTGCCCATGCTGCGTTCACCGATCAGGCTGGCGCGGCTGGCGAGATAGCCCGGGTCGACCAGGCCTTTGACCGGCACCGACACGAAGTCGGTGTCGGCGACGTATTGCGCGCGGTCGGCGTAGGCCAGTCGCTCAGCTTCGGCGATCAGGTGCACCGCTTGTGGATCGGGTTCGATGCCGGCCGGTTTGTCAGTCTTCAGCGGTTTGAGTGGTGCCAGTGCCCAGCGCGGATCGCGGGTTTCCAGGGCCTGCAAGGTGCCGAGAATCTGCGCCACGGCAATGCCGCCCGACGACGGTGGCGGCATGCCGCAGACCTGCCAGCGTTTGTAGTCGGTGCACAGCGGCGCACGTTCCTTGGCCTGATAACGCTGCAGATCATTCAGCGACAGACTGCCGGGGTTGGCGTGCCCCTGGACCTTGGCGACGATGTCCTCGGCAATCGGGCCTTTGTACAGCGCATCGGCGCCTTCGCTGGCAATGCGTTTGAGCACCGCGGCCAGTGCCGGGTTTTGCAGGCGTGTGCCAATGGCTTTGACGCTGCCATCGGCATTGAGGAAATACTTGGCCATGTCCGGCGACTGGCGAATCACCGGATCTGACACGAGAAGTGAATGCAGGCGAGGAGAGATGGCGAAGCCCTGCTCGGCAAGTTTGATCGCCGGCTCGAACAGCTTCGCCCACGGCAGGCGACCGTGCTGTTTATGTGCCAACTCCAGTGCGCGCAACACGCCCGGTGTGCCGACCGACCGGCCGCCAATCTGCGCCTGTGGGAACGGCATCGGTTTACCGTCCGCTTGCAGGAACAGCTTCTCGGTGGCACCGGCCGGAGCGGTTTCGCGACCGTCATAGGTCTGCACTTTTTTGCCATCCCACAACACGATCATCGCGCCGCCACCAATCCCGGAGGATTGCGGTTCAACCAACGTCAGCACCGCTTGCATCGCAATCGCCGCATCAATCGCCGAACCGCCCTGACGCAGCATCTCGCGCCCGGCCTCAGCGGCCAGTGGATTCGCAGCGGCGGCCATGTGTTTGCTGGCGTGACGGGGTTGCAGATCGGTGCGGTAACCGGAGGCGGCTTCCGGTGCCAAAGGCAGGGTCGAGGCGGGCGGGGCGTTGCACGCGGTGAGGGTCAGGGCGCTGATGATCAGCGTCAGGGCTGGCAGGCGAAAGCGGCTCAAGGGCAAGGCTGAAAACACGCGGGCTCTCCGTCCATGGGGTAAAAGTCTGTGGGACTTTATCGACCGACCGTGAAGGACGCAAACCATCGGTCTGTTTCTCCTTCATGCCTGGGCCAGTTTTCTGTCGGATCAAGGGTAAGCGTGAGGCCTGAGCATCCTGCACAACGAGCGCCCGATATGGCTCAGATACTTCTACGCTGATAGGGACATGTGATCGCACCGAAGGTGCTCATATCCAGTCGTTCCTGTATAGCCAGAGAGGTGCGCGTGATGATCAACGAACAGATGGCACCTGAGACAAAAGGTGTGGCGGTGACATTACTTGCAACCGTTGACCTCGGCCCTGAGATTGAAGGCATGGCAGGGCGTCAACTTCGAATGCGGATGGTGACCATTGAGCCTGGAGGGGTCTTCGGGCCGGTTCATAGCCATAAAGACCGACCCGGTACTGTTTACATATTGCAAGGAACGATCACTGATCATCGGCATGGCGTCGCCACGGACTATGGACCCGGAGTGGGGTGGCCCGAGGACAGAAACACTACGCACTGGCTTGAGAACAGAGGCCCTGTTGCGGCAGTGGAGATCTCGGTCGATATCGTCAGGCAAGATTAATATCAAACGCTTTGGCCAGGTGCGTAACTCAAGGTGTTTTGATGACTCCTGCGCCTCTCCCTGTGCCAGACGCGCTCGCCACAGCGCCGGCACTTTTCTCGAGGCATAAAAAAACGGCCTACCTTTCGGTAAGCCGTTTTTAGTACTTGGTGGCTACACAGGGACTTGAACCCCGGACCCCAGCATTATGAATGCTATGCTCTAACCAACTGAGCTATGTAGCCAAGTGGCGCGCATTATTCCCCTGAAATGGAAAAGCGTCAAGCGTAAATTTAAAATATTTCTTCTTATTTTCAACCGCTTATCCTCCGGCCCGGAAAATCCGGGCCGGGCAGGGCGTCAACGCAGTTGGAATCTTGCGGTATTGGCGCTCAAGGCATGGCTGCCTTGACTCAAAGTGTCCGCCGCGAGATTCACTGCCCGCGCGCCTTCAAGCAAACGCACGGCGGCCTGATCGACCTGCTGGATATTGCCGCTGACCTCATCGGCGGTGCTCGCTTGCTCTTCAACTGCCGTGGCGATCTGCGCGAGGGTGTCTGTGACACTCTGCACGGCGCTGGCAATTTCCCCCAGTCGTTCGCCGAGGCCAGTGACCGCTTCGGCATCCGATTGCGCCTGGCCGCAGGCGGCTTCCATCAGGCTCACCGCTTCGTTGACCGTGGCGCGCAGGCTGTCGACGGTGCCGGCGATCTGCGCGGTCGACGATTGAGTGCGTTGCGACAGGCTGCGCACTTCGTCGGCGACCACGGCAAAACCGCGACCCTGTTCGCCGGCGCGTGCCGCTTCAATCGCGGCGTTGAGTGCCAACAGGTTGGTCTGTTCGGCAACACCGCGAATGGTGTCGACCACCAGTTGGATCTGCTGCCCTTGTTCGCTGACACGGCCCAATGCCGCAGCGGTTTCGTTGAGGCGTTGATTGAGCTGTTGAATGCTCGCCGTGGTGCGCTGGCTGTCGCGGCTGCTGTCAGCGGCGATGCGCCGGGTGTGCTGGGCGCTGCCGGAAGCCTGTTCGCAACTCTGCGCCACGCCTTGGGAGGTGGCGGCCAGTTGTGTGGCGGCAGCGGCGATCTGGCTGATCTGCAATTGCTGCGCTTCGACTTCGCCCAGCGCGCCACTGGAGTGATCGTTGAGGCTGCGCACCGCGTTGCTCAGTTGCGAGGTCTCGTGATCGACGCCGAGCATGCTGGTGCGCAATTGCACCACGGCGACGTTGAGGGCGGTGCTGATCGCCGCCAGTTCATCACGGCCCACCACCGGCACTTGCAGGCTCAGATTGCCGTCGCGCAGGGCTTCGGCCAGCACAGTGATGCCGCTGGCGCTGCGCCGGATCGAGGCTTGCAGGCAAATGAACAGGTACAGCGCGGCCAGTAGCAGGCAGCCGAAGATGGCCGCAACGATGATGAACTGGCGGATGGCCGAGCCATGGTAGTAGTCCAGTCGCTGATCCAGGGACATCAGCGATTGCTGGCGCAGTGAGGCGAGATCGCCGAGCAGGGCGTCCAGGCTACGCTCGAAGTCCTCAGGCTTAAGGTTGATGCTGCCGCCGAACATGCCGTCGTCCAGCACTTTCAGGCCGGCGTCCAGGCGTTGCAGGCTGTCTTGATACTGCGTTCCCCAGGTTTGTTGATCGCCGGGCAGGCGCGCTTTGAGAAGGTCGGCGTTTTTCACTAATTGTTCACGGGCGTCGCCAATCCGGCTGCGCAGATCGCGCAGTTGCAGGCGGCTCTGCAAGGTGAACTGTCCGGACACCACCGAAGCCTGACCGACAGCGGCGAGGCGGCCGACCCGTTCGATCAGATCCGGCGCGTCTTGCGTCGAGATTTGCGTCAGCAAGTAGGTTTCCAGCCACGGCGCGAGGGTCAGGCGGTTTTCCATGACGATCTGCTCACGCAACGCTTGCAGGGTGCTGAGTGCATGGGTGAAACGGTCGTATCCGTCCGGCCACCAACCGACGCCGCTCAGGCTTTTCGAGTCCAGACCGTCCAATGCGGTTTGCAAGGCCTGATAGCGGGCAAGGGTTTCGCCCTCGGCGCCTTGATTCTTCAACGCATCGCCCAGGTCGCTGACGGCTTGTGTGACCGCTGGCTGCACAGCGTCGAAGGCAGCCATCGCGGCGAGCGTCGCCGGCGTTGGCTGGCGGTTGGTTTCGGTTGCACGCCAGCGGGCAGCGCGGTCGCGTTGTGCCGCCAGCAGATTGTCGAGCGCATCCAGGGCGAGCAACTGCTGGACGCCGGCGCGCTCAACGCCAATCAGATTGAGTTTGTCGCGATAACCTTGGCCGATCATCAACAGGCTGCCGGCCAGCGGCAGAATGAACAGCAGAAACAACAGCTGAAATTTACGCGCGAATCCAAACCGCCCCAGCAATTTGATTCCCGGTGATAAAAAAGCCTGCATGCCCCATGACTCCTCTGGACACCACGCACCATTGGCGTGCATCGCGGTCGTGCGACCTTGATGTTGTGCCCTGCTAAAAGGCCTCGAAAGTTCACTCTCGCCGGCTCTGTAGGCTGACTCTGTAGCGAAACTTCCCATTCTCGATCCCCTTTGTAAGGGGCCGCGTTCAGGGGAAGAAGCAAGGCAAGATTCAGACCATGGCGTTGCGCTATCAGTTTGAGGTGACGAGTAACCAGTTAGTTAGCTGCCTAAGGGGATGGCTTTGCTGCACCGAAAAATGGCACATTGACGCACCTGCCTGCGTGCATCCCTCTGCTGTACGGAAACTTTCATGGCTATCAGCAACGTTCAGCCCGCCGCTGCCTCGGCGTCCGCTCCTGCTCAAAGCAGTCCATTGGTGATGCGCATCATCGGCGCGGTGGCGCTGGCGCATTTGATCAACGACCTGATCCAGTCGGTGCTGCCGTCGATCTACCCGATGTTAAAGGCCAACTATGGCTTGAGCTTCACCCAGGTCGGCCTGATCACGCTGACCTTTCAATTGACCGCCTCGCTGTTGCAGCCGTGGGTCGGGTATCACACGGATCGTCATCCGAAACCGTGGCTGTTGCCGGCCGGCTCCATTTGCACGCTGATTGGTATCGTGATGATGTCAGTGGTCGGTAGCTTCCCGTTGATTCTGCTGGCGGCGGCGCTGATCGGGATCGGTTCTTCAACCTTTCATCCGGAAGCGTCGCGTATCGCCCGGCTGGCGTCGGGCGGACGCTTTGGTCTGGCGCAATCGACGTTCCAGGTCGGTGGTAACGCGGGGTCGGCGTTCGGCCCGTTGCTGGCGGCGGCGATCATCATTCCGTTCGGTCAGGGCAACGTGGCGTGGTTTGGTCTGTTCGCGGTGTTTGCGCTGTTCGTGCTGTACCGCATCAGTCGCTGGTACGCCCATCACCTCAACCTGTTCAAGCTCAAGGCTGGTCTGGCGGCGACTCACGGGTTGTCGAAGGGCAGGGTAACCAGTGCGCTGGTAGTTCTTGGGTTGCTGGTGTTTTCCAAGTATTTCTACATGGCCAGTTTCACCAGTTACTTCACGTTCTACCTGATCGAGAAGTTCGACCTGTCGGTGGCCAGTTCGCAGCTTCATCTGTTCCTGTTCCTTGGCGCTGTGGCAGCGGGTACGTTCTTCGGCGGGCCGATTGGCGACAAGATCGGCCGTAAGGCGGTGATCTGGTTCTCCATCCTCGGCGTGGCGCCATTCACGCTGATCCTGCCCCACGTCGACCTGTTCTGGACCAGCATTCTCAGCGTGGTCATCGGCTTTATCCTCGCCTCGGCGTTCTCGGCGATTGTGGTGTACGCACAGGAACTGGTGCCGGGTAATGTCGGGATGATCGCCGGGGTGTTCTTCGGTTTGATGTTTGGTTTTGGCGGGATTGGTGCAGCGTTGCTTGGGCATCTGGCGGATGTTCACGGGATTGAGTACGTGTATTTCCTGTGCTCGTTCCTACCGTTGTTCGGGGTGTTGGCGATCTTTTTGCCGCGTACCAAAAAGGCCTGATTCACCACCGTTGCACAAGAAATAACAGTGAATTTCAGGCACAAAAAAGCCGCGTATCAAACGCGGCTTTTTCTCGGGCGTGATGCTTAAACGTTGAAGCGGAAGTGCATCACGTCGCCGTCTTTAACGATGTAGTCCTTGCCTTCCAGACGCCATTTACCGGCTTCTTTGGTACCGGCTTCGCCCTTGTACTGGATGAAGTCGTTGTAGGCGATGACTTCTGCGCGGATGAAGCCTTTCTCGAAGTCGGTGTGGATCACGCCAGCCGCCTGGGGGGCGGTGGCACCGACTTTGACGGTCCAGGCGCGGACTTCTTCGACACCGGCGGTGAAGTAGGTCTGCAGGTGCAGCATTTCGTAGCCGGCGCGGATGACGCGGTTCAGGCCCGGTTCTTCCAGGCCCAGGGCCTCAAGGAACATGTCCTTCTCTTCGCCGTCATCGAGCTCGGCGATTTCGGCTTCGATCTTGTTGCAGACCGGAACCACCATGGCGCCTTCTTCTTCGGCGATGGCCTTGACCACGTCCAGGTGCGGGTTGTTCTCGAAACCGTCTTCAGCCACGTTGGCGATGTACATGACCGGTTTGGTGGTCAGCAGGTGGAAGCCCTTGATCACCGCTTTCTCGTCGGTGCTCATGTTCTTCATCAGGCTGCGCGCAGGCTTGCCTTCGGTGAAGTGCGCAATCAGTTGCTCCAGCAGAGCCTTCTGAACGACGGCGTCCTTGTCGCCACCCTTGGCGTTACGCGCGACTTTCTGCAGTTGCTTCTCGCAGCTGTCGAGGTCGGCGAAGATCAGCTCCAGGTCGATGATTTCGATATCGCGTTTCGGGTCGACGCTGTTGGAAACGTGGATCACGTTTTCGTCTTCGAAGCAGCGCACGACGTGGGCGATCGCATCGGTTTCACGGATGTTGGCCAGGAATTTGTTGCCCAGGCCTTCACCTTTCGAGGCGCCGGCGACCAGGCCTGCGATGTCGACGAATTCCATGGTGGTCGGCAGGATGCGCTTCGGATTGACGATGGCCGCCAGGGCTTCCAGACGCGGATCCGGCATCGGCACGATGCCGCTGTTCGGCTCGATCGTGCAGAAGGGGAAGTTCTCGGCCGCGATACCGGATTTGGTCAGGGCGTTGAACAGGGTGGACTTGCCGACGTTAGGCAGGCCGACGATGCCGCAATTGAATCCCATGGTGTTTCCCCTCGGAGTAGAGTCAGGCCTTCTGGCTGTGCAGGTTTTTCATCGCGCGGTTCCATTCACCGGCGAGGATATCCGGCAGCACGCCGAGGGCAAAGTCGATGCTGGCATCGAGTTTTTCCTGTTCGGCGCGTGGCGCACGACCCAGGACGAAATTTGAAACCATACTGGCGACGCCCGGGTGGCCGATGCCAAGCCGCAGGCGGTAGAACGTATTCTGATTGCCCAGTTGCGCGATGATGTCGCGCAACCCGTTGTGACCGCCATGGCCGCCGCCCTGCTTGAGCTTGGCGACGCCCGGAGGCAGGTCGAGTTCGTCGTGTGCCACCAGGATTTCTTCAGGCTTGATGCGGAAGAAACCGGCAAGAGCCGCCACGGCCTGGCCGCTACGGTTCATGTAGGTGGTGGGAATCAGCAGACGAACATCCTGACCTTGATGCGAGTAGCGCCCGGTCAGGCCGAAATATTTGCGATCGGCGACAAGGTTCACACCTTGTGCGTCAGCGATGCGCTCAACAAAAAGGGCCCCTGCGTTATGCCGGGTCTGGTCGTATTCAGCGCCTGGATTTCCCAGGCCAACGATCAGTTTGATGGCAGTCACGATAGGGGCCCTTCCTTTGAGTGGTGGATAACATCGCCGCGATCAGGGAAAGCGGCGAAAGTGGACGAAAAATGCTCATTTACCATGGATGTAAACTCCGCGTTCTCGCCCGCTTTCTCGCTACGTTCCAGTCCGCGATGTTACTTGCTCACTCAGGCATGACAGAGTGAATTACTCTGCTGCGCCTTCTTCGGTAGCTTCTGGAGCAACACGTGGAGCGTGGACGTTGGCAACAGCCTTGTCATCGCCGTGTGCCAGAGCAACGAACTCAACGCCTTTAGGCGCTTTGAGGTCCGACAGGTGAATGATCGAACCGATTTCAGCGTTAGCCAGGTCGACTTCGATGAACTCAGGCAGATCTTTCGGCAGGCAGGTCACTTCGATTTCAGCAACAACGTGCGAAATCTCGCCGCCTTTCTTCACTGGAGCAGCTTCGTTGACGAAGTGCACAGGAACGATAGCGGTCAGTTTCTGGCCCGCTACAACGCGTACGAAGTCAGCGTGCAGCACGTGGCCTTTGGACGGGTGACGTTGCAGGGCTTTGATGATCACGTTTTGCTTGGTGCCACCAACGTTCAGCTCGATGATGTGGCTGTAAGCCGCTTCGTTTTCGAGCAGTTTGGCAACTTCTTTGGCCAGCATGCTGATGGATTCAGGGGCTTTTTCGCCACCGTAAACAACAGCAGGAACCAGAGCGGCGAGACGACGCAGGCGGCGGCTCGCACCTTTCCCCAGGTCGGAACGCACTTCAGCATTCAGAGTAAATTCGTTCATTTTGTATCTCCAAAATAGCCATGACCGAGCGGCGTTTGCGACCAGCGCCAAACACGGTATGGGCAAAAAAGCCCCGCCCCGACAGGAATGCCGGGGCGGGGCGCTTTTCGTCAACGAGACATTTCGAGAAGGGCTGGGCCCTTAGCGGAACATCGCGCTGATCGATTCTTCATTGCTGATGCGGCGAACCGCTTCGGCAACAACCGGTGCGATATCCAGTTGACGGATACGTGCACAAGCTTGTGCTGCAGCGGACAACGGGATGGTGTTAGTCACCACCAGCTCGTCCAGCACGGAATTTTCGATATTCTCGATGGCCCGACCCGACAGCACAGGGTGTGTGCAGTAGGCAAAGACCTTGGCTGCGCCATGCTCTTTCAGGGCCTTGGCCGCGTGGCACAGAGTGCCGGCGGTATCGACCATGTCATCGACCAGAATGCAGGTACGCCCTTCGACATCACCGATGATATGCATCACTTCAGAGTGATTGGCTTTCTCACGGCGTTTGTCGATGATCCCGAGATCCACGCCCAGCGACTTGGCAACGGCACGTGCACGCACGACGCCACCAATGTCCGGGGACACGATCATCAGGTTTTCGAAGCGCTGATCTTCAATGTCATCCACCAGAACCGGGGAGCCGTAGATGTTATCTACCGGAATATCGAAGAAACCCTGAATCTGGTCAGCATGCAGATCAACCGTGAGAACACGGTCGATGCCGACTACGGTAAGCATGTCAGCGACGACTTTCGCGCTGATGGCCACACGTGCGGAACGCGGACGGCGATCCTGACGGGCATAACCAAAATAAGGAATAACAGCAGTGATACGAGTAGCCGAGGAGCGGCGGAAGGCATCAGCCATCACGACCAGTTCCATCAGGTTATCGTTTGTCGGAGCGCAGGTCGGCTGAATAATGAAAACGTCTTTACCGCGAACGTTTTCATTGATCTCGGCAGTAATTTCGCCGTCGGAGAACTTACCGACAGAGATGTCACCGAGAGGGATATGCAGCTGACGTACAACACGCCGAGCCAGATCGGGGTTAGCATTCCCCGTAAAGACCATCATCTTGGACACGCGCAGTACCTAGAGGCTGAGGGTAACCTGGATGAGTATAGAAAATGGCAGGGGCGGCTGGATTCGAACCAACGCATGGCAGGATCAAAACCTGCTGCCTTACCGCTTGGCGACGCCCCTGTATCTGTTGCTTCAAGTGCCGAGCACTTGGTTCCTTTAGAGCAGACTTTGCAGCTTGCGATGCAACATCGAAACGTTGCTTCCTTTTGCTACAAACCCTGTAAGGGTCTCTGTCAGAAGGGCCGAGACTTTATCAGCTTCAGCTTTGCTTGGGAAGCCCCCAAACACACAACTTCCAGTTCCGGTGAGCTTTGCTTCGGTAAATTTACCTAACAAATCCAATGCGTTACGTACTTCTGGATAACGCCTTGCAACCACCGGCAAGCAGTCATTTCGACTGTTTCCCTCGGGAACGGGGCGCACTTTAATGGGCGGCGTGTTACGTGTCAACAAAGGATCGGAAAAAATTTCTGCCGTACTTACAGAGACTTGCGGCACGAGCACCAGATACCACGGTTCTTCGGGATCCACCGGGGTGAGTTTCTCGCCCACGCCCTCGGCAAACGCCGCATGGCCACGGACGAAAACCGGTACGTCGGCCCCCAGCGAAAGGCCCAGTGCGGCCAGGCGATCTTCATCCCAACCCAACTGCCACAAATGATTCAGGCCGAGCAAAGTCGTCGCCGCATTCGAACTGCCGCCACCAATACCGCCGCCCATGGGCAGGACTTTATCAATCCAGATATCGATACCGAGCGAGCAGCCGGACTGTTGCTGGAGCATTTTCGCTGCACGCACGATCAGGTTGCTGTCATGCGGCACGCCTGCGAATTCGGTGTGCAGTTGAATCACGCCGTCATCGCGCACGGCAAAAGTGATTTCGTCGCCGTAATCGACAAACTGAAACAGCGTCTGCAATTCGTGATAACCGTCTTCACGGCGACCGAGAATGTGCAGCATCAGATTGAGCTTGGCCGGAGAGGGCAGGGTCAGGCGTGCAGCGGTCATGGGTTATTGCCCCAACTTGCGCGGTTGCCAGGTCTTGATCACCAGCGTCACATCAAGGTCGGTGCCGTGCAGTTTGATGCGCTCGGGCAACCAGTAACCGTTCTGCTCGGTGTAAGCGATGTATTCGACTTTCCAGCCATCCTGTTCCAGGTTGGCCAGACGACTGTCGGCGTCCAGGTTCAGGCGACTTTTGCTGTTCGGAGCGGGCAGGCCACGCACCCACCAGGCCAGATTCGACACTGGCAGCTTCCAGCCGAGTTGCTCCTCAAGCAGCGCTTCCGGCGACTCGGAGTCATAGCGGCCCTGATTGGCGACTTCCAGCGAGACCTTGCCCGGACGCCCGGTCAGTCGAGCGGCGCCACGACCCAGCGGGCCGGACAGGCGAATGTCGTAATAGTCCTGACGCTGCAGCCAGAACAACGTGCCGCTACCGGAATCCTTTGGTGCGCGGATGCCGATCTTGCCGTCGATCTGCCAGCCGTCGAGGCCTGTCAGCTGTTGTTTGTTCACGGCCCATTGAGCCGGACTGCCGTGGCCCTCGACTGATTCGCGGGTACCAAAACCCGAGCAGCCGGCGAGCAGGGCGATGAAGCTGAAAACAATAACGTGGCGCAAAAACATGAGTTAAAGAGTCTCGGATCCGGTCAGGCGCTTGATGGTGCTGCGCAGAATGGTGCTGTCGGGCTGATCCTTGAGGAATTTGCCCCAGATTTGTTTGGCTTCACGCTGGTTGCCCTTGACCCACAGCACTTCACCGAGGTGAGCGGCGACTTCGTGATCAGGGAAACGCTCCAGCGCCTGACGCAGATATTTCTCGGCGTCGTCCAGATTGCCCAAGCGGAAGTTCACCCAGCCGAGGCTGTCGAGTACTGCCGGGTCTTGCGGGTTGATCTGATGCGCCTGCTCGATCAGCGTTCTGGCTTCAGCGTAGCGCGTGGTTCGGTCAGACAGGGTGTAGCCCAAAGCGTTCAGCGCCATGGCGTTGTCCGGATCGCGTTTGATGATCAGGCGCAGGTCTTTTTCCATCTGTGCCAGGTCATCGCGTTTTTCCGCGAGCATTGCCCGGGTGTAAAGCAGGTTCAGGTCGTCCGGGTATTGCTGCAAGGCTTGCTGCAAGACTTTCCAGGCCTTGTCGTCCTGTTTGTTGGCCGACAGGGTTTCTGATTCGATCAGGTACAACTGGATGGCGTAATCGGGTTGCGCGTCGCGTTCGGCCGCCAGTTTGTTTTGCGCTTCGGCGGTTTTGCCGTTGTTCATCAGGATGTCGGCCTGACGCAACTGCGCGGGCAAATAGTCGTTGCCCGGTCCTACCTGGGCGTACTCGATCAGTGCACCTTGCGGGTCGTTGCGCTCTTCAGCGATGCGCCCCAGGTTCAGGTGCGCCGAATCGACGTGGCTGTCGCGAGCGATCAGGTCTTCGAGATAGCCCTTGGCCTCGTCCCAGGCCTTGGCTTCCAGGCACACCAGCGCTAACGAATAACGCAGTTCGTCGTCTTCAGGATATTGCTGAACGAGACTGAAAAACTCGGCTTTGGCGTCGTCCACTCGGTCCTGCTCGACCAGCATGCGTGCGTAAGTCAGGCGCAGGCGTTTGTCGTCCGGGTACTTCTTGATGCTTTTTTGCAGCACCGGCAGCGCTTCGTCGCCACGGTTCAAGAGCTGCAGCAGGCGCGCGCGCAGCAGGATCGGGGCAATTTCGCCGTCTTCCGGCGGGTGGTCTTCGAGCAGGGTCAGCGCAGCTTTATTGTCGCCGTCCTGCTGCAAGAGCAGGGCCTTGCCGAAAATCAGTTGACCGTTGTTCGGGTGACGCTGCAACAAACGGTCAAAACTTTTCATCAGGCCGTCGCGGGTTTCCTGGTCGGTATCAGCCGCCGACAGCGCGAGGAAATCGAAATGGGTGTCGCCCTTGCCCAGCAGGACTTTCTCCATATAGACCATGGAGTCGTCATAGCGCCCGGCGCGTGCCAGTTGTACGGCGGCGGCGCGTTGCGCTTCGAGATCGTCCGGGGCGTTTCTTGCCCAGATCAGTGCCGTGTCGAGAGCCGGTTGGTCGGCGCCCAGATACTCGGCGATGCGAAAAGCACGCTCGGAGACGCCCGGGTCCTGGGTATTGATGGCCTGGGTCACGTAGTTATCCAGCGCAATGTCGAATCGATTGCGCTGGCCGGCGAGTTCGGCGCTCAACAGGCTGAAAATGGTTTCCTCGCTGAACGAGCTGTAAACCTTGGGCTTTTCAGGCGCGGGCGTGGTGTCTTCGACCGGTGGCGTACCGTCCGGCGAAACGGGTGCCGAGGCCTGGCAGCCGCTGAGGAAGACAAAAGCAAGGAGCAACGCGGAAGATCTATTCATATAGGAAGAGGACGACTAACCTGCGGTCGGATCATCATGACACAAGCCTTGGGCCAAACATAACCGAGTCTCAATTGTGCCCATTATAGGGGCCGACAATTGGGACAATAGTCAGCGGTAGTTGTTCTGAATCTTTCGAAGGTGGACAATTGCCGGCTTCACGTCACCATCAGCGACCTTGAATGGCCTTCCTTGCACTCGGTATTAACCACAAGACTGCTTCAGTAGACGTCCGCGAGCGCGTGGCCTTTACCCCTGAGCAACTGGTTGAGGCCCTGCAGCAGCTCTGCCGACTGACCGACAGCCGCGAAGCTGCGATCCTCTCCACCTGCAATCGCAGTGAGCTTTATATAGAACAGGATCAGCTTTGTGCGGATATCGTGCTGCGCTGGCTGGCCGACTATCACCATTTAAGCCTCGATGAGCTGCGTGCGAGTGCTTATGTGCATGAAGATGATGCGGCAGTTCGTCACATGATGCGTGTCGCCTCCGGGCTCGACTCGTTGGTGCTGGGCGAACCACAGATTCTCGGCCAGATGAAATCGGCCTACGCCGTGGCCCGCGAGGCCGGGACTATCGGGCCGCTGCTGGGGCGACTCTTCCAGGCCACGTTCAATGCCGCCAAACAGGTGCGCACCGACACCGCAATCGGCGAAAACCCGGTGTCCGTGGCATTTGCGGCCGTCAGCCTGGCCAAACAGATTTTCAGTGATTTGCAACGCAGCCAGGCCTTGCTGATCGGCGCTGGCGAGACCATCACCCTGGTCGCCCGCCATTTGCACGAGCTGGGGGTCAAGCGCATCGTCGTTGCCAACCGCACCCTGGAGCGCGCGAGTCTGCTGGCCGAACAGTTCGGCGCCCACGCGGTGTTGCTGTCGGATATTCCGGCGGAGTTGGTGCGCAGCGATATCGTCATCAGTTCGACCGCCAGTCAGTTGCCGATCCTCGGCAAAGGCGCGGTCGAGAGTGCACTGAAGCTGCGCAAGCACAAACCGATCTTCATGGTCGACATTGCCGTTCCCCGGGATATCGAGCCGGAAGTCGGCGAGTTGGACGACGTTTACCTCTATAGCGTCGACGACCTCCACGAAGTGGTCGCCGAAAACCTCAAAAGTCGCCAGGGCGCAGCCCAGGCGGCGGAAGAAATGGTCTCGGTCGGCGCTGACGATTTCATGGTGCGCCTGCGCGAACTGGCGGCGGTCGACGTGCTCAAGGCCTATCGTCAACAGAGCGAACGCCTGCGCGACGAGGAACTGCAAAAAGCCCTGCGTCTGCTGGCCAACGGCGGTAACGCTGAAGACGTGCTCGGGCAACTGGCCCGTGGCCTGACCAATAAACTGTTGCATGCCCCGAGCGTGCAACTGAAAAAGCTTTCTGCCGAAGGCCGCCTCGATGCGCTGGCCATGGCCCAGGAACTCTTTGCCCTCGAGGGCTCACCGGATAGCTTTTCGGATAAAAAACCGCAATGAAAGCGTCACTGCTCAATAAGCTGGACATCCTCCAGGACCGTTTCGAGGAACTGACCGCGCTGCTCGGCGACGGCGAAGTCATTTCCGATCAAGCCAAGTTTCGTGCCTATTCCAAGGAATACGCCGAACTTGAGCCGGTGGTACAAGGCTATAAAAAGCTGCTCAGTGTACAAAGCGATCTTGAAGGCGCGCAGGCGCTGCTCAAGGACAGCGACCCGGACATGCGTGAAATGGCCGTGGAAGAAGTCCACGAAGCCAAGGAATTGCTGATCAGCCTGGAATCCGATCTGCAGCGCATGCTGCTGCCCAAGGATCCCAACGACGGCCGCAACGTCTTCCTCGAAATTCGCGCCGGCACCGGCGGCGACGAGGCGGCGATTTTTTCCGGCGACCTGTTCCGCATGTACTCGCGTTACGCCGAACGCCGCGGCTGGCGTGTGGAGATCCTTTCGGAAAACGAAGGCGAACACGGTGGCTATAAAGAAGTCATCGCCCGCATCGAAGGCGACAACGTTTACGGCAAGCTGAAATTCGAGTCCGGCGCGCACCGCGTACAGCGTGTGCCGGCCACCGAATCCCAGGGCCGTATCCACACCTCGGCCTGCACCGTGGCGGTGTTGCCCGAGCCAGACGAGCGCGAAGCCATCGAGATCAACCCGGCGGATTTGCGCGTCGACACTTACCGCTCCTCCGGGGCCGGCGGTCAGCACGTCAACACCACCGACTCGGCGATCCGCATCACGCACATACCGACCGGCACTGTCGTCGAGTGTCAGGAAGAACGTTCCCAGCACAAGAACCGTGCGCGGGCGATGGCGTGGCTCGCAGCCAAACTCAATGATCAGCAAACCGCCGCGGCGGCCAATGCGATTGCCAGCGAGCGAAAACTGCTCGTCGGTTCCGGTGATCGTTCCGAGCGGATTCGCACCTACAACTTTGCTCAGGGCCGGGTCACCGACCATCGCGTCAACCTGACCCTGTACTCCCTGGATGACATTCTCGCCGGTGGCGTTGAGGCCGTGATCGAGCCTTTGCTGGCCGAATACCAGGCCGACCAACTCGCGGCAATAGGTGAATAAATGACCATCATTGCCAGCCTGTTGCGTGCCGCCGAACTGCCGGATTCGCCCACCGCGCGTCTGGACGCCGAATTGCTCCTCGCGGCGGCGCTGGGCAAGTCGCGCAGTTTTCTGCACACCTGGCCCGAGCGCATCGTGCCCAGTGACGCGGCGCTGACCTTTGCCGAATACTTGCAACGCCGCCGTAGCGGTGAGCCGGTGGCTTATATTCTGGGTCAGCAGGGGTTCTGGAAGCTCGATCTGGAAGTCGCTCCGCACACACTGATTCCGCGTCCTGACACTGAATTGCTGGTGGAAGCGGCGCTGGAGTTGCTCCCCGCAATGCCCGCTAAAGTGCTCGACCTCGGCACTGGCAGTGGCGCAATTGCGTTGGCCTTGGCCAGCGAACGCCCAGCGTGGAAAGTCACTGCCGTGGACCGTGTTCTGGAAGCCGTGGCCCTGGCGGAGCGCAATCGCCAGCGTCTGCACCTGAACAATGCCACGGTGCTGAGCAGCCATTGGTTCAGCGCTCTGCAAGGTCAGCGTTTTGATCTGATCATCAGCAATCCGCCCTACATCGCGTCCGCCGACCCGCATCTGGTCGAAGGTGATGTGCGCTTCGAACCGGCCAGTGCGCTGGTGGCCGGTGAGGACGGGCTCGACGACTTGCGTCTGATCGTCGCCCAAGCGCCGGATCACCTGCAGGCCGGCGGCTGGCTGATGCTCGAACACGGCTATGATCAAGCCGAGGCTGTTCGCGATCTGTTGAGCACTCGCGGTTTCGAAGACGTCCACAGCCGCACCGATCTGGGCGGTCATCAACGCATCAGCCTGGGGCGCCTGCCGTGCTGAATGATCAGGAATTGCTGCGCTACAGCCGACAGATTCTGCTGCAACACATCGACATCGATGGCCAGTTGAAGCTCAAGGACAGTCGCGTACTGATCGTCGGCCTCGGCGGTCTCGGTGCGCCGGTTGCCTTGTATCTGGCGGCAGCAGGTGTGGGCGAATTGCATTTGGCGGATTTCGACACGGTCGATCTGACCAACCTGCAGCGCCAGATCATCCACGACACCGACAGCGTCGGCATGAGCAAGGTCGACTCGGCGCTCAAGCGTCTGGGCGCGATCAACCCCGAGATTCTACTGGTGCCTCATCGTCAGGCACTGGACGAGGACTCTCTTGCCGCTGCCGTTTCGGCGGTGGACCTGGTCCTCGACTGTTCCGATAATTTTTCCACGCGCGAAGCGGTCAACGCCGCGTGTGTGGCCGCTGGCAAACCCTTGGTCAGCGGCGCAGCGATTCGTCTTGAAGGGCAGTTGTCGGTGTTCGATCCGCGTCGCGCCGAAAGTCCTTGCTACCACTGTCTGTACGGCCACGGTAGCGAAGCCGAGCTGACGTGTAGCGAGGCTGGCGTAGTGGGGCCGCTGGTGGGGTTGGTCGGCAGCCTTCAGGCACTCGAAGCGTTGAAGGTGCTGGTCGGGTTCGGCGAACCGCTGGTGGGGCGCTTGCTGTTGATCGACGCCTTGGGCTCGCGCTTTCGCGAGTTGCGGGTCAAGCGTGATCCGGGTTGCAGCGTCTGTGGTTCGCGCCATGCGTGAAGCGCCGATCGGCGTGTTTGATTCCGGTGTCGGCGGCTTGTCGGTATTGGCCGAAATCCAGCGATTGTTGCCCCGAGAGTCGCTGCTGTACTTTGCCGATTGCGGGCACATTCCTTACGGCGAGAAAACCCCTGCGTTCATCCGCCAGCGCTGTAGCGTGATGGCCGGGTTTTTCCGCGAGCAGGGCGCCAAGGCGTTGGTGGTCGCCTGCAATACCGCGACGGTGGCCGCTGTGGCCGATCTGCGCCGGGATTTTCCCGACTGGCCGATTGTCGGCATGGAGCCAGCGGTCAAGCCTGCCGCTGCTGCCACCCGCAGCGGTGTGGTCGGCGTACTCGCCACCACCGGCACCTTGCAGAGTGCCAAGTTTGCAGCGCTGCTGGATCGCTTCGCCACCGATGTGCGGGTGATCACCCAGCCGTGCCCGGGGCTGGTCGAGTTGATCGAGAGCGGCGATCTGCACAGCGCCGCGTTGCGCCAGTTGCTGCAAAGCTACGTCGATCCGCTGCTGGCCAATGGTTGCGACACCATTATTCTCGGCTGCACGCACTATCCCTTTCTTAAAACGATGCTCAAGTCGATGCTCCCCGAAAACATCAGCCTGATCGACACGGGTGCAGCCGTGGCTCGGCAACTTCAGCGTCTTCTGGCCGAACGCGATTTGCTCGCCGAAGGGCCGAACCGGTCGGTCAGATTCTGGACCAGTGCCGACCCGCAGTACTTCAAAAACATCCTGCCGCTGCTGGGGCAAACCGCAAGTGAAGTGCATCACTTCGGATTGTAAAAAAAGTGTGAAATAACTAAAAAATCGGCTGAACTTCTGATCAACCGCCGCCTTCTATAGCGTGAGTTATCTAGAAAACCAAACGATCGTTCCGGAAAAGGAAGTTTCAAAGTGAAGCGACTATTCTGTTTGGCCGCGATTGCGGCCGCACTGATGGGGCACAGTTTTACCGCACAAGCAGCAGGTGTTGAGTTCGGGGTCGGGGCAACCAGCGACTCAACCATGACGTATCGCCTGGGGATGAATTTCGATTGGGACAAGAGCTGGCTGCAGAGTGACGTCGGTCGCCTGACCGGTTACTGGAGCGGTGCCTACACCTATTGGGAAGGCGACAAGACCTCCAGCAACAACAGCCTGTCCTTCTCGCCGGTGTTCGTTTACGAGTTTGCCGGGCAATCGGTCAAACCGTATGTCGAGGCCGGGATTGGCGTGGCGGTGTTCTCCAATACCCGGTACGAATCGAACAATCTGGGCGGCGCCTTCCAGTTCGAAGATCGCCTGGGTTTTGGTCTGCGTTTCAACGGTGGGCATGAAGTCGGGATTCGTGCGATGCACTATTCCAACGCCGGTCTTGCCAGTGACAACGACGGTGTAGAAAGCTACGCGCTGCATTACACGATGCCACTGTAAGCACAGATTTAACTGTTTGCAGAAAACCTTGTGGGAGCGGGCTTGCTCGCGAATATGGTGTATCAGTCGACATGCGAGTTGATTGACCCACCGCTTTCGCGATCAAGCCCGCTCCCACATTTGGTTTTGGGGTGTTTTCGGGATCAGCGGTATACCGTGGCGATACCCTGGCGCTCTTCGATGCACTCGGGTGAGCCCATCTCGAACTCGCGACAAATCAGCGGACGCTTCTCATAGATCGTGCACATCATCGTGTCGCGATCCAGTGCCGCACACCAGCCGTCGTCCAGACGCAGCATCACTTCGCCGCCCCACTCATCGGTATCGATAAAGCGATCAGGCACGCCGGTGTCGGTGATCAGCATCACTTCGAGCTGGCAGCAGCACGCTGCGCAAGTCGAACAGGTGACCGCCGGTTCGGTGATTTGCTGGTGGGGAATGTTTTTCATGGCCGGCAGTGTAAGGCAGAGCTCGTCGAGTGTGTGAAAGCTCTGACGGACGCTCAGTGGTTCAGGCGTCGCGCCATGGTGTGCAACAACGGAAACAGCAGTGCCCAAAGCAGGCCGATGCCGATCAGGGTCGGTAATTCGCCGTAGGGAAATTGCACCCCGGCCAGTCGTCCGCCGCCGCAGTACGACAATGCGCCGCCGACGGCGCCCAGTGCGCTGGCCAGCCACCATGGCCGGGCAGTCCACGCAAGGCAGTGACGCAGGGTCGTGGCGAGCAAGGCCCAGAGCAGCATCAGCCACAGCGGAATCAATGGTGACTGATCCTGGAACTCAAACACGCCTAGGCCACGCAAAACGCTGTCCACCGCCGTACCGACCAGCACCACACTGAGTACCAAACGGCCCTCAGCCGCCCAACTGCTGATCCAGCACAGATGAATCACCAGCACCGCCAGCGCCAGCAGCAGCCACAAACTGTTGCCGCCGAGCACACAGACCAGCCAGCCGATCTGGAACAACACGGCATTGGCGATCCGCTCAAGCATCGAAACGGCCAAGCAGTGGCGCGGGCATGGCAGCGGGTTTGGCCAGCAGCAATTGCGCGGTGCCGATGGTGCGCTCCAGGAATCCGCCCTCGCAGTAGCACAGATAGAATTCCCACAACCGCAGGAAGTAATCGTCGTAGCCCAATTCGCTCAAGCGGCCGTGTGCACGGCGAAAGTTTTCGTGCCACAGACGCAGGGTGCGTGCGTAGTGCAGGCCGAAATCTTCCATGTGCAGCAAGTTCATGTCGGTTTCGCGACTGACCACTTCAAGCATCTTCTGCACAGAGGGCAGGGCGCCGCCGGGGAAGATGTAGCGCTGGATGAAGTCGACGCCGCGCCTGGCTTGCTCGTAGCGCTGTTCGCGGATGGTGATGGCTTGAATCAGCATCAGACCATTGCGCTTGAGCAGGTGTGCACATTGCTTGAAGTAGGTCGGCAGGAAGCGATGACCGACGGCTTCGATCATCTCGATCGACACCAGTTTGTCGTACTCGCCGGTGAGGTCGCGGTAGTCCTTGAGCAGCAGCGTGACCTGATCCTGCAAGCCCAGTTGTTCGATGCGCTGTGCGGTAAACGCGTACTGCTCTTTGGACAGGGTTGTGGTGGTCACGCGGCAGCCATAGTTTTGTGCCGCGTAGAGCGCCATGCTGCCCCAACCGGTGCCAATTTCCAGCAGGTGATCGCTGGGCGTGAGCGCGAGTTTCTGGCAGATCCGCTCGAGCTTGTTCAGTTGCGCCTGTTCCAGACTGTCTTCGGGGGTGAGGAACTGTGCCGCCGAATACATCATGGTCGGGTCGAGAAACTGCTCGAACAGATCGTTGCCCAGGTCATAGTGCGCGGCGATGTTTTTCTGCGAGCCCTTGCGGGTGTTGCGGTTGAGCCAGTGCAGGCCTTGCACCAGCGGGCGGCCGAGACGGGCCAGACCGCCCTCCATCGCGTCGAGCACCTCAAGGTTGCTGACGAACACCCGCACCACGGCGGTCAGGTCAGGCGAATGCCAGTAACCATGGATGAACGCCTCGCCGGCACCGATCGAGCCGTTGCCGGCCACCATGCCCCAGACTGCCGGGTCCTGAATGTGGATTTCCCCGAGCAAGGCACTGCCCGGCGCGCCGAACATCAAGCGTTCGCCATCCTCGATCACCAGCAGTTGCCCGTGTTTGAGTTGAGCCAGTTGGCGTAATACACCACGGCGCAACAGCGATCCGGTCAAACCATGGGTGCTGAGCCGACTGAGCGACGGGCTAGAGGATTTCATGGCGTTGCTCCTTGGGAGGCACAGTGGCGGTTTGAAAGCTGCCGTCGGCAGCCTGATGAGCAAAGATGGGCGCGCGTTTGAACAGCAGTCGCAACGCTTGCCAGTAAATCGCCAACGCGGTTTTTGCAGTCATCCACGGGAAGCGCCGCAGGTAGCGATGCAGGCTTTGCCGGTTGAGGGTTTCGCGTTGCAGATTGAGCGTGGCGTCGAACAGCTTGTGTTCGCCCTGCCAGTCGGCCATGTGCACGCCAAGGGTTTTGGCGGCGGGGCTGAAGCTCATGCGGTATTCAAGATCGCGCGGCAGAAACGGTGAGACATGGAACGCCTTGGCCACCGCGAAATGCTGGTGAAAATCCTGCAGATTGGCCGGCGTGCGCGCAGGCAGCACGTAGTGATAACGCTCGCGCCATGGGGTGTTGGTCACTTCGCAGACAATCGCGGCCAGTTGCCCGTCGGCTTCGTGGCAGTAAAAGAAACTCACGGGGTTGAACGACAAGCCCCAACTGCGCGCCTGGGTCAGCAGGCAGATCGAGCCTTGCGGTTCATGGCCGATGGCGGCAGCGACCTGCTGGCGCACGGCATCGATCAGGCGAATGCCGCGCCCGGTGAAGGTCTTCAGATAGTCGGTTTCGCGAAAGGAGAATGGCGCGAAGCGGCTACGCCCCGCCAGTGGCGACAGCGCCAGCACAGCGTCCTGTTCGCTCAGATCGAGATAGAGCAAGCCGATCTTGTAACGGAACGCGTGCTTGCGCGGCGAAAAGCGCCGATGACCGATCCAGCCGCTGTACAGGGCGCTGTTCATAAGGTTTCCCCGAACGAAGCAGCCACGCGCAATGCGCTGACCACACCGTCTTCATGGAAACCGTTGGCCCAGTAGGCGCCGCAATAATGTGTGTGTTGTGCGCCGTCCAGTTCTGCCCAGCGATTCTGCGCCGCCACTGCCGCGAGGCTGAATTGCGGGTGGGCGTAGGTGTATTTGGCGAGCACTTTGAATGGGCTGATGCCCGCGCTCTGGTTGAGGCTGACGCAAAACGTGGTGTCGCTCTGGATGCCTTGCAGGATGTTCATGTCATAAGTGACCGCCGCCTGAGTGTGGCCGGATCCGCCAAGTCGATAGTTCCAGCTCGCCCACGCCAGTTTGCGAGCGGGCAGCAGACGCGTGTCGGTGTGCAACACCACTTCATTGTCGGCGTAGGGCAGGGCGCCGAGGATTGCACGTTCGGCATCGCTGGGGCTGGCGAGCAGTTGCAAGGCCTGATCGCTGTGACAGGCAAACACCACTTGGTCGAAATGTTCGCTGCCTACCGGGCTGTGGATAACCACGCCATGTTCGTTGCGATCAACACGGGTCACCGGGCAGTTGAGGCGGATGTTCTCTTTGAACGAAGCGGTCAGTGGCGCGACATAGGCGCTGGAGCCGCCCTCGATGACCCGCCATTGCGGACGATTACTGATCGATAACAGCCCATGGTTCTTGAAGAAACGGACAAAAAACTGCAGCGGAAAATTGAGCATCTGCGCCATCGGCATCGACCAGATCGCGGCCCCCATCGGCACGATGTAATGCAGGATGAAACGCTCGCCGTAGCCGCCAGCCTTGAGGTAGTCGTCCAGCGTGGTGTCGGCAGCGATCCGCTGTTCTGCGAGGTCGCGTTGCGCTTCTTTGTTGAAGCGCAGAATGTCGCGCAGCATGCCCCAGAATCCCGGCGACAGCAGATTGCGGCGCTGGGCGAACAGGCTGTTGAGGTTGTTGCCGTTGTATTCCAGCCCCGTGTCCGGATCGGTCACGGAGAAGCTCATTTCGGTCGCTTTGAAGCTCACGCCGAGCTCGCCCAGCAAGCGAATGAAGTGGGGGTACGTCCAGTCGTTGAATACGATGAAGCCGGTGTCCACCGCGTAGGAGCGACCGTCGACGGTCACCTCTACGGTGTGCGTGTGGCCACCGACCCAGTCGCTGGCTTCGAACACCGTGATGTCGTGTCGGCGATTGAGCAGGTAGGCGCAGGTAAGCCCGGAGATCCCGCTGCCGATGATGGCAATTTTCACGTTGGTTCCTGCAGCGGTGGATTGCGTCGCACCATGCGTTTGCCAATGGCGAGTTGCGCTCGGGCGGGCAATTTCGACAACGGCCACAGGGCGGCCATGAACAGCGCGGGAAAGGCGATTTCCAGTGGCCGGTCCTTGAGTTTGGCGTAGATGTGTCGTGCGGCTTTATCCACAGGCCAGCTCAGAGGCATCGGAAAATCATTCTTGGCGGTCAGCGGTGTCTCGACAAAACCGGGGCTGACCACCGTGACTTCAATGCCTTCATCCGCCAAGTCAATGCGCAACGATTCGAACAGGTAACGCAGCCCGGCCTTCGATGCACCATAGGCTTCGGCCCGAGGCAGCGGCAGATAGGTCACGGAGCTGGCGACCCCGACCAGATGCGGTGCCGTGCCTTTACGCAGCAAGGGCAGGGCGGCTTCGATGCAATAGCTGCTGGCGAGCAGATTGGTGCGCACCACATGCTCGACGATCGAAGCGTCGAACTGGCGGGCATCGACGTACTCGCACGTCCCGGCATTGAGAATCACGCTATCGAGCGATCCCCAGTCCTGAGTGATGTGCTCACCGATTTCGCGCACGGTCTGGCTGTTGGTCAAATCGCCCGGCACCACGAGCACTTGTCCCGGATAACGTTGCGACAAAGCCTTGAGCGGGGCGACCTGGCGTGAACTGACCGCCAGGTGCGCACCGGATTTCAGAATTTCCTCAGCCAGTGCCGCGCCGATACCACTGCTGGCACCGGTCAACCAATAGCGCCGTGGAGGTGTACGACTCATCCCATTCTCCTTTTCAACCAAGCAATTACTCGGCCCAATACGGGCAAATGTTCGTACAGCAGCGCCCCTGCATCGAAATAATCCCGGTGGCGATAAACCTTGTCGCGCCAAAGCAAATGCGAGCAGCCGCTGACGCGTATTTCCCGGCCGCTGGCCAGCCGTGGGTGGCGATAACTCATGACCCAGCGCAGGTAGCCTTCACCGTCACTGATCTGGTCGAAACCGTAGAAGTCGAAGCGCAGTTCGCTGACGTTGGCGTACATCTGGGCAAAGTAGCTGCGCAGTTGCGTCAACCCCTGCACGTCGTGCAACGGGTCGGTGAAGTGAATGTCATCGCTGTACAGCTCGCCCAAGCGTTGCAAGTTGTCTTTATCCAACTCGCAAAATTGCCGGGCGAAGCTGCGCAGCAATTCACTCATGATCGCCTCCGGCCGCTTGGCGGGCAGGCAGGTTCTTGAAGGCGGCCAACGCGCGCTCCCGTGACGCGCTGAGATTAACGATTGGCGCGCGATAGTCGGCGACACCGAACAGCCCACCGGCGCTGGCCGGGTTGTGCACTTGTTTTTTATTGAGCCCGGCCAGTTCAGGCAGCCAGTGCTTGATGAACAGCCCTTCGCTGTCGAATTTCTCCGACTGGCTCAGCGGATTGAAAATGCGGAAGTACGGCGCCGAATCGGTCCCGGTCGATGAGCTCCACTGCCAGCCACCGTTGTTGGCCGCCAGATCGCCGTCGATCAGGTGGCGCATGAAAAAGCGTTCGCCTTCACGCCAGTCGATCAGCAGGTTTTTGGTCAGGAACATTGCCACCACCATGCGCAGACGGTTGTGCATCCAGCCGGTTTCGAGCAATTGGCGCATGGCCGCATCGATGATCGGCAGCCCGGTGCGCGCTTCTTGCCACGCCGCCAGATCATCCGGTGCATGGCGCCAGGCCAAGGCCTCGGTTTCCGGGCGGAAGGCGCGGTGGCGCGATACCCGTGGATAGCCGACCAGGATGTGTTTGTAAAACTCACGCCACAGCAGTTCGTTGATCCAGGTGACCGCGCCCACCTTGCCGCTTTCGAATTCGCCCTGATTGCTCTGCAGGGCCGCGTGCAGGCATTGGCGGGGCGATATCACCCCGGCGGCAAGATAAGCAGAAAGCTGACTGGTGCCCGGTTTGGCCGGGAAGTCTCTTTCGCTTTTGTAGTAGTCGATTTGCGCATCGGCGAAGGTATCGAGGCGGCGTTGAGCTTCCTCTTCCCCTGCCGGCCACAGGGCGCGCAGGGACTCGCCGGGGGCGGCGAAACCGTCGACGCAGTCAGGCACCGGATCGCTCTCGAGCGCCAGTGCGGTTTGCTTGCCTGGGGTTTTCACCAGGGCCGGCATCGAGCGATGCAGGCGTTCATAGCAGACCTTGCGGAACTGGCTGAACACCTGAAAATAAGTGCCGGTTTTGGTCAGTACCGTGCCGGGCTTGAACAGCAGTTGATCAAGATAGCGGTGAAATTCGACGCCTTCGCCTTTCAGCGTGTCGGCCACCGCCGCATCGCGACGGCTCTCATGAACACCGTATTCTTCGTTGACGTGAACGGCGGCGATCTTCAGTTGCTGGCAGAGTTTGAGCAACTGCGCTGGGGCCTGATCCCAGTGCGCAGCGGTGCGGATCAGCAAGGGAATGTTCAGCTCGCCCAGGCTTTTGCTCAGTTCGCGCAGATTGCGTAGCCAGAAATCGACCTTGCACGGCGCGTCGTCATGTTCTTGCCATTGCCGGGGGCTCAACAGGTACACGGCGACCGTCGGGCCGCGTGCTGCAGCGGCCGCAAGGGCGGTGTTGTCATGTTGGCGCAAGTCAGTGCGCAGCCAGATCAATTGCATGTCGGTCTTCACTGGGTTCATCAAATCAGCCCGCGCTGAATGAGCACCTGGTGCGCTGAAAGCGCATCTTCAGCCAGGTACAAATCAGCTATCTCGCAAGTTCTTACGGACAACTCGGCGTGGTGGATGCATACCGTTGGTCCGACAATTATTTTTGGGCCACTGACCCCCGCCAGAAGTTTCGGCAACTGTGCGATTTGCATGGCTTTGCTGGAATACAGCAGTACGCCACGCGATTGCAGATGTTCGACCGCCAATGCCAGTTCCCCGGCTGGCAACGGCCAGTCAAAGACTTGCACCGGACAATCGTTGCTGCTGATCAGCCACGCGCATAGCCACAGATGAGGTTCCAGTGGCAGGTCGGAGTGATTGATCAGCAGCAGCGGCGCTGAATGCAACTGACGGTTGTTATGGTAGATGCGCGCGCCGAATTTGCTGCGTAACCATGAATAAAAGAACACGCGCTCCATCTGCGCACCGAACTGGCCCTGCCAGCGTTGCTCAAGATCGGCCAGCAGCGGCATCAGCAATTGTTCGCACAGGGTGCGCGGCGGATACAGCGCCATGGCTTGATTGACGCTGTCGTCGAGGTTGCGTTCATTGAGTTGCGTGACGGCCATCAACAGTGTCTGACGCAATCGTTGCCAGTCGTTTTCCACCGTTTCGCTGAACGCTTGCGGGGTCTCGAGCAACGGCTTGACCTGACTGACCGCAACGCCGCGGTTGAGCCAGGTGAGGATGGTCAGGATCCGTTGCACATGCTCGGCCGAATACAGCCGATGCCCCTTGGGTGTGCGCTGCGGCACGATCAGCCCATAACGGCGTTCCCATGCGCGCAGAGTGATCGCGTTGACGCCGGTTTGCCGCGCCACTTCGCGGATCGGCAGCCAGCCTTCGTCGAGGGCTTTTTTAAAGTCCGCGCCCAAGTCTTCCTGGGCGCTGCTATCGGTTTTTTCAGTCATTAGATGGCGTTTCGCAAGCTGAGATTTTCCGGATGCGGTTGCAGATAAACCTGCTGCGCAATGTACGGGTCCGGATGGAGGCGAAAGTGATGCTTGAGCAGGGTCAACGGCACGACCAGCGGCACGATGCCGAGGCGGTACTGGCCGATGACATGTTGCATCTCTTGTTTGTCTTCGGCGCTGATCGCCTGTTTCAGATACCCGCTGATGTGTAACAGGACGTTGCTGTGCGTGCCACGGGTGGCGCATTTTTTAAGCGCCGCCATCAGTTCGCTGAAGTAGCGTGGGCCCAGTTGCGCAGGGTCGCTCTGCGCCATGTTGCCTAACAACTGCCCCAGTGCCTTGTATTGCAGAGGGTTGTGGGCCATCAGCTGATATTTGTAGCGCGAATGGAATTCCGTGAGGGCACGGCGGCTCAGGCCTTGGGCAAGCAACTGCTGCCAGTCGCGGTAGGCGAGCACGCGGGTAATGAAGTTCTCGCGCAGCACCGGATCGTTCAGGCGGCCGGCTTCTTCCACCGGCAAGTCCGGGTGCCGTGCACAGAAGGCTTGAGCATAGATGCCGCGTCCGCCGCCGTTCACCGGGGCGCCGTTGGCGTGATAGACCTTGACCCGTTCCAGTCCGCAGGACGGTGACTGCTGCATGAAGATGTAGCCGCAGATGTCATTCAGTTCGGCGGCCATCTTCTGGCCGTACTCGGCCAGTGGCTGGGTGACGTTGATTGCGGGGTTGACGGTGCCGATGGCTTCGGGATGCTCCGGGTCGCCGACCAGGCGAATCGGCTCGCGAGGAATGCCCAGGCCAATCGCGACTTCCGGGCACAGCGGGACGAACTCGAAATATTCCGAGAGCGTGCGGCTGCACAGTCGCGACTCCTTGTGACCACCGTTGTAGCGCACCTCGGCACCCAGCAGGCAGGCGCTGATGGCGATTTTGGGTTTAAGCGCAGAAGGTTCGGACATGAGCACCTCGAATCTATACCTGTACAGAGGTTTGCCTCTGTACAACTTTTCCTCAGCATAGATTGTGGGGTGTACAAGTCAAATGATTTGTATAGGTTTTTGCGGGAGGGAGCTCACTTCCAGCCCAAATGCCATTCAGCCGGGTCTTTCAGGATTTGCCAATCGAGTCGCTCGGCGCGCTGGGTCAGCACGGCCTGCAACTCAATCTCAAGCACCGTGCCTTCCTCATCGCAGAACAGTTCGGTCACCAGAAAATGCTTCTCGCGGTTTTTCGGCTGGGCTGCTGTCCATTTCGACAGCAGCAATTTGCGCGGATTGATGCGGTTCATTGCAGGTGCTCGTGCAAGCGTCGCGCGGCCTCCTGACCGCTGAGCCATGCACCTTCGACACGTCCCGACAGGCACCAGTCGCCGCAGGCATACAAGCCCAGATCGGCATCGGCCAGCGTGCCCCATTCGTGGCCGGTCGCCGGGCGGGCATAGAGCCAGCGATGGGCGAGGCTGAAGGTCGGGGCGGGCATCGCGCCGTGCAGCAATTCGGCGAAAGCACCGTGCAGTTGCTCAATGACCGCCTCTTTGGACAGGTCGATGTGCTGCCGGCTCCACGCACTTGTGGCATGTAACACCCAAGTGTCGAGGGTGTTGTCGCGCCCCGGCTTGCTGCGGTTGCGCGCCAGCCAATCGAGTGGGCTGTCCTGCACGAAGCAGCCTTCGATGGGGGTCTCCAGCGGCGTATCGAAGGCGAGGGCAACGGCCCAGGTGGGGTCCATTTTCACCCCGGCGGCGGCCCCGGCGAGTTTCGGCGCGGCGGCCAGCAGTGCGGTGGCCTGCGGCGCGGGCGTGGCAATCACCACATGACTGAAAGGCCCGTGGGTGAAACCTTCGGCGTCTTGCAGATGCCAGTGTTCTTCGCCACGGAAGACCTCGGTGATCCGGCAAGCGAAATGCACTTCCATGCCATCGAGCAAGCCGCGTGTGATTGCGCTCATGCGTGGCGCGCCAACCCAACGGGTCTGTTCGTCCGGGGAGAGGTTGAGTTGCCCGCCCTGATAGGTGTAGAGCTGCGGCGTCCACTCGGCGACCCAGCCCTGGCTTTGCCAGCGCTGCACCTCGGTGACGAAGCGCCGGTCGCGGGCGGTGAAGTATTGCGCGCCCATGTCCAGCGAACCGGCGTCGCTGCGTTTGCTCGACATGCGTCCGCCGCTGCCGCGACTTTTATCGAACAACTGGACGGTGTACCCGGTCTCTGTCAGAGCCTGGGCCGCCGAGAGCCCGGCGATGCCGGTGCCGATGATTGCGATAGGTACAGTCATAGGGGCCTCGTTTACCTTTCTGTACAGAACAGACTACGCTGCTGATGAAACCTGTACAATTTTGTTTTTTGGTATAACTTCTAGCATTCTCGTTCGGACAGCTTGGCCTATGGTTAAACAATAGAGCCTGCCCGATAGAAAAGATCCCTGCTTCTAAAAATAGACTAGTGATCCGGGTAAAACGCCACGCGAGGAAGATGTCATGCATATATTGCTGACCGGCGGTACTGGTTTGATAGGGCGTCAGCTCTGCCGACATTGGTCTGGGCAGGGCCATCGTCTGACGGTGTGGAGTCGACGTCCGGAAACGGTCGCGAAAACCTGTGGTGCCCAAGTGCGTGGAGTTGCGCGCCTGGAGGACCTCGGCGAAGAAACTGTCGACGCCATCATCAATCTTGCTGGCGCACCGATTGCCGACCGACTCTGGACGCATCGACGCAAAGCGTTGCTGTGGAGCAGCCGTATCACGCTGACGGAAACGTTGTTGGCATGGCTCGAAACGCGGGCGCAGAAACCGTCGCTGCTGATCTCCGGGTCCGCCATCGGTTGGTATGGCGACGGTGGTGAACGTGAGCTGACGGAAGAGTCGCCGCCGGTCATCGACGATTTCGCCAGTCAGTTGTGCATCGCCTGGGAAGAAACGGCCCTGCGTGCCGAGTCTCAGGGCATTCGCGTGGTGCTGGTGCGAACCGGTCTGGTGCTGTCGGCTGAGGGCGGTTTTTTGTCGCGGCTGTTACTGCCGTTCAAGCTCGGGCTGGGCGGGCCGCTGGGCAATGGCCGGCAGTGGATGCCGTGGATTCATATCGACGATCAAATCGCCTTGATTGATTTTCTTCTGCTCCGCGATCAGGCGAGTGGTCCTTATAATGCGTGCGCGCCGAACCCTGTGCGCAATCGCGAATTTGCCAAGACGTTGGGCAGCGTACTGCACCGCCCGGCGTTCATGCCGATGCCGACGCTGGCGCTCAAAGTCGGCCTCGGCGAGATGTCTTTGTTGTTGCTGGGCGGCCAACGGGCCACGCCGGCACGCTTGCTGGAAGCGGGCTTCACTTTCCAGTTCACGGATTTACGCGCGGCCCTGGATGATCTCTCCAGCCGCCTCTGAAATAGGACGTTGCATGACCGATCACGCCTTGCTTCTGGTCAACCTGGGCTCCCCGGCCTCCACCTCGGTGGCCGATGTGCGCAGCTACCTCAATCAGTTTTTGATGGACCCGTACGTGATTGACCTGCCGTGGCCGGTAAGGCGTTTGCTGGTGTCGTTGATCCTGATCAAACGCCCCGAGCAATCGGCCCACGCCTATGCTTCGATCTGGTGGGAGGAGGGTTCGCCGTTGGTGGTGCTCAGTCGTCGTTTGCAGCAGCAGATGACCCAACAGTGGAACCGTGGCCCGGTTGATTTGGCGATGCGTTACGGCGAGCCGTCGATTGAAACCTGCCTGTTGCGATTGGTCGCGGCGGGGCACAAACGCATCACACTGGCGCCGCTTTATCCCCAGTTCGCTGACAGCACCACTACCACGGTGATCGAAGAGGCGAAGCGTGTCATTGGCAGCAAAAATCTCAATGTGCAGCTCTCGTTGCTGCAACCGTTCTACGATCAGCCGGAATACATTGAAGCGCTGGTCGAAAGCGCCAGGCCGCACTTGCAGCAGGACTACGATCACCTGCTGCTGAGCTTCCATGGCTTGCCCGAGCGGCACCTGACCAAACTCGATCCGACCGGCAACCATTGCTTCAAGAATGAAGATTGCTGCAAGAACGCATCGCCTGAGGTCTTGGCCACCTGTTATCGCGCGCAATGCCTGCGCACGGCGGCGTTGTTCGCTGAGCGCATGGGGCTGACGGATGGCAAATGGTCGGTGTCGTTTCAGTCGCGTCTGGGCCGAGCGAAGTGGATCGAGCCCTACACCGAGGCGCGGCTCGATGAGCTGGCGAAAAGCGGCGTGAAGAAGATTCTGGTGATGTGCCCGGCGTTTGTCGCTGACTGCATCGAGACGCTGGAAGAGATTGGTGATCGCGGCAAGGAGCAGTTCTGCGAAGCCGGGGGAGAGGATCTGGTGCTGGTGCCGTGCCTCAATGACGACCCGCAATGGGCGAAGGCGCTGGCCACTCTGTGTGAACGAGCGCCGTTGGCGCTTTAAAAGCTTCGCGAGCAAGCTCGCTCCCACAGGGTCTGTGTTGCCACAAATGTTGTGTGCTCAGCAGATTCACTGTGGGAGCGCTCGCGAAAGCGGTCCTTCAGGCAATAAAGATTTTCAGCCGTCAGACCAGCGGCTCATCCGCCTTCTTGTGCTTCCAGCTGTCATTGCCCGGCAGGATCAGGTTCAGCGCAATCGCCACCACCGCGCACAGCGCAATGCCTTTGAGGCCGAAGTCGTCAGGCCCGGTGCCCGTGCCGACCAGCACGCCGCCAATCCCGAACACCAGCGTCACCGAAACGATCACCAGATTGCGCGCCTCGGCCAAGTCGATCTTGTGACGGATCAGGGTGTTCATCCCCACCGCCGCGATCGAACCGAACAACAGGCACAGAATCCCGCCCATCACCGGTACAGGAATGCTCTGCAGCAGCGCGCCGAACTTGCCGACAAACGCCAGGCTGATGGCGAAAATCGCCGCCCAGGTCATGATTTTCGGGTTGTAGTTCTTGGTCAGCATCACCGCGCCAGTCACTTCGGCGTAGGTGGTATTCGGCGGGCCGCCGAACAGTCCCGCAGCGGTAGTGGCGATGCCATCACCGAGCAGGGTGCGGTGCAGGCCCGGCTTCTTCAGATAGTCGCGACCGGTCACGCTGCCGACCGCAATCACGCCGCCGATGTGTTCAATCGCAGGCGCCAACGCGACCGGAACGATGAACAGAATTGCCTGCCAGTTGAACTCCGGCGCCGTGAAGTGCGGGATGGCAAACCAAGGGGCAGCGGCAATCTTCGCGGTATCGACCACGCCGAAATAGAACGCCATGGCAAAACCGACCAGTACGCCGGAAATGATCGGCACCAGGCGGAAGATGCCTTTGCCGAACACCGCCACGATCAACGTGGTCAGCAGCGCTGGCATCGAGATCATCATCGCGGTCTGGTAGTGGATCAGTTCGGAACCGTCGCCGGCCTTGCCCATTGCCATGTTCGCGGCAATCGGCGCCATGGCCAGGCCGATCGAAATGATCACCGGGCCAATCACCACCGGCGGCAGCAGACGGTCGATGAACCCGGTGCCTTTGATCTTCACGGCCAGGCCCAGGAAGGTGTAGACGAAACCGGCCGCCATCACGCCGCCCATGGTCGCGGCGAGGCCGAACTGGCCCTTGGCGAGAATGATCGGCGTGATGAACGCAAAGCTCGACGCCAGGAACACCGGCACCTGACGCCCGGTGACGATCTGGAACAGAATCGTCCCAAGACCTGCGGTGAACAGTGCCACGTTCGGGTCAAGGCCCGTGATCAGCGGCATCAGCACCAGGGCGCCGAAAGCCACGAACAGCATCTGCGCGCCGGACAACACCGTGCGCCAGAGCGGATCGTTGAACTCTTGCTGCATGGTCACGCGTCCTTCTGCTTGGTGCCGAAGATCTTGTCACCGGCATCGCCCAGCCCTGGGATGATGTAACCGTGTTCGTTCAAGCGTTCATCGATGGACGCGGTGTAAATGGTCACGTCCGGGTGAGCCTTTTCTACGGCGGCGATGCCTTCCGGCGCGGCCACCAGCACCATGGCGCGGATGTCCTTGCAACCGGCCTTCTTCAGCAGGTCGATGGTCGCGACCATGGAACTGCCGGTGGCGAGCATCGGGTCGATGATCATGGCCAAACGTTCGTCGATTTCCGGAACCAGTTTTTCCAGATAGGTGTGTGCTTGCAGGGTTTCTTCGTTGCGGGCAACGCCCACAGCGCTGACCTTGGCGCCCGGGATCAGGCTCAGCACGCCTTCAAGCATGCCGATGCCGGCGCGCAGGATCGGCACCACGGTGATCTTCTTGCCAGCGATTTTCTCCACCGACACCGTGCCGCACCAACCGGCAATGTCGTAGGATTCCAGCGGCAAATCTTTTGTAGCTTCGTAGGTCAACAGTGCGCCGACTTCCTGAGCAAGCTCGCGGAAATTCTTGGTGCTGATGTCGGCGCGGCGCATAAGACCGAGTTTATGACGGATCAGCGGATGGCGGATCTCAAGGATGGGCATGGGAAAGGCTCCGGCGGCGGGCAAAAAAACCGGCCTAGATTAATCTATCCGAGGGTGATGTCCTATAGGACATCGAGTACGTTAGTCCATAAAGGCTTGATCTGGCCTCGCTTGATGCGTACCTTTGCCCGCTTTTCCTGATTCCGCCACCCCTTGGAGAGCACCATGTCCGCTGATCTCGAGCATATCCGTCAAATCATGCGAGAGGCTGACTGCCTGTACACCGAGTCTGAAGTCGAGGCGGCCATCGCCCGCGTCGGTGCACAAATCAACGAACAACTGGCTGATAGCAATCCAGTGGTGTTCTGCGTGATGAACGGTGGCCTGATCTTCTCCGGCAAACTGCTGACTCATCTGAGTTTCCCGCTGGAAGCGTCCTACCTGCACGCCACCCGCTATCGCAACGAAACCAGCGGCGGCGACCTGTTCTGGAAAGCCAAGCCGGAAGTCTCGTTCATCGACCGCGACGTGCTGATCATCGACGACATCCTCGACGAGGGTCACACCCTGGGCGCGATCATCGACTTCTGCAAACACGCTGGGGCGCGCAAAGTGCACACCGCCGTGCTGATCGACAAGGATCACGACCGCAAAGCGCGTCCTGACCTGAAAGCCGATTTCGTCGGCCTGCCGTGCATCGACCGTTACATCTTCGGTTACGGCATGGACTACAAAGGCTACTGGCGCAACGCCAACGGGATCTTTGCCGTCAAAGGCATGTAACCCACGCCTTGATCTAACGGCGGGAACGGGCTTGCTCGCGAAGGCGTCGTGTCAGTCAATATCATTGACAAGGGACACACCGCTTTCGCGAGCAAGCCCGCTCCCACAGTTGTTTGGTGTGCGCTGATCGATTTTCATACACCCCATGCTAGAGTGCTCGGCCCCGCCCCCGGAGCCTGTCATGAGCCTCTTGATCCGCAGCTTTGCCGCCCTGTTGCTGACCCTAAGCCTGCCTCTGGCCGCCGCGCCGATGCACAGTCAATTCCTGCCGCCGGACGACCTGACCCTGCGCGCTGCCGCGCCCGAACAGCAGCAACTGCTGCAAGTGACCGACTATTCGGTGGTCGTGGGGGCGCAACGCCCATCCAATCAGCAGCCGATTCCGGTCACCTCGTCCCTGATGATTCGCCTCAAGGGCAAACCCCTGAACAAGGGCGCGACGATCGCTCAGGTGCTGGTGAGTTTTGATGGCGAAAGCAAAAGCCTGAAAAAACCGGTTTACGACGATAAGGGCAAGACGCTCACCCTGTTTTACCCGTTGTCGCAATACCGCGTGGTGATCGACTTGCTGCGCAACGATACCGTGTATGTGCAGTTCCTCAGCTACGCCAACGGCCATGTCTGGGCCGATTTGCACACCGGGGCCGTTCGATCGCGTTGAGCCCGGCGGCGGGGCAGGGGTAAACTGCCGACCCCGTGTCATGTCTGCGAGCTGGAGTCGGCAATGCGTAAAGATAAGAAACAAGTGATTGGTGACGAGATTGGCGATGAGCAGATCAAGCTGTTCCTCGATTTTGAACCGATCGATGCCACTTCGCCGTCGCTGCACAAATTGATCAAGGCGTACCGAGGCCTGCGCATCGATGACTTCGAGCGCTTTCTGACGTTCTTTGTCGCGGCGGGTTACGACGTGGATGGCAAGGATGAGCAGGGCCAGACATTCGTTGACCACATCAAGGATCAGCGCAACGCTGCTGACTACATCGAATTGATCGAAAAAGCCCGGGGCTAAAAACCTGAGGCACAAAAAAACGCCCCGCACTCACTGAGTGCGGGGCGTTTTTTATGCGGCAAGATCAAGCGTAGCTTGGGGTCTCGCTGCTTTCTTCAACCAGTTCCAGGGCGATGTTGTTCTGCGTGTTGATCTTGCGATACAGCGCCGCATCGGTTTCCAGGACTTTTTCACGGGCCGGGAAGATTTCGGCCAGTTTGGCCGCCCACTCACCCTTGGCCTTGCCCGGGAAGCACTTCTCGATCAGCTCGAGCATGATCGAAACGGTCACTGATGCACCCGGCGAAGCACCGAGCAGGGCGGCGAGGGAGCCGTCCTTGGCCGAAACCAGCTCGGTACCGAATTGCAGGATGCCGCCCTTTTTCGGGTCTTTCTTGATGATCTGTACCCGCTGACCGGCCACTTCCAGGCGCCAGTCTTCGGCTTTCGCCTCAGGGTAGAAGCGGCGCAGGGATTCCAGGCGCTGCTCCATCGACTGCATCACTTCGCTGACCAGGTATTTGGTCAGGTCCATGTTGTTCTTCGCCACCGCCAGCATCGGCCCGATGTTGCCGGCGCGAACCGACATCGGCAGGTCCATGAAGGAGCCGTGCTTGAGGAACTTGGTGGTGAAACCGGCGTATGGCCCGAACAGCAGGGATTTCTTGCCATCGACCACGCGGGTGTCCAGGTGCGGCACCGACATCGGTGGCGAACCCACCGCTGCCTGGCTGTAGACCTTGGCCTGGTGGTGTTTGACCACTTGCGGATTATCGCAACGCAGCCACTGGCCGCTGATCGGGAAACCGCCGAAACCTTTGCTTTCTTCGATACCCGAAGCCTGCAGCAACGGCAGTGCCGCGCCACCCGCGCCGAGGAAAACGAATTTGGCGTCGACTTCACGGCTGCTGCCGCTGTTGACGTCCTTGATGCTGACGGTCCAGCCGGCGCCGTTACGCTTGAGGCCGGTGACGCGTTTGCAGTATTTGACTTGAGCGTCGGGGGCGCTGGTCAGGTGCTTGAGCAACTGATTGGTCAGAGCGCCGAAATTGACGTCGGTACCGTTCATCACCCGGGTCGCGGCGAGCACTTCGTCCGGCGCGCGCCCCGGCATCATCAACGGCATCCACTCGGCCATTGTGGCCTTGTCTTCGGTGTATTCCATGTCGGAAAACGCGTGGTGCTTGTGCAGCACATCAAAGCGTTCCTTGAGGAAGGAAACGCCTTTGTCGCCCTGCACGAAGCTCAGATGCGGGACCGGGCTGATGAAGGATTTGCACGAGCCGAACGTGCCTTTCTTGGTCAGGTACGACCAGAACTGCTTCGACACCTCGAACTGGGTGTTGATGTGCACGGCTTTCTTGATGTCGACGGTGCCATCAGCCGCCTGCGGCGTGTAGTTCAGCTCACACAGGCCAGCGTGGCCGGTACCGGCGTTGTTCCATGGGTTGGAACTCTCGGCAGCACCGGAATCCATCAGCTCGACAACTTCCAGCTTGATCGCCGGATCGAGCTCTTTGAGCAGTACGGCAAGGGTGGCACTCATGATGCCGGCCCCAACCAGAACTACGTCGACTGCTTCGTTATGCGCCATTTAACGCGTCTCCAAAATCTGCAGCACCAAATTGTCGGCATGGCTGCCAGGCATTCAAGGGCAGGTCAGTAAACCCAGGATGCCCATGGTCAGGTTCGCCATGTCCGAATCTTCGCAATTTTTCGCAACTTCGACGGACGCATGCGGCCTGGCTTTACGAGCTCCATGAACTCATTTCAGCGCGCGGCTGGCAATTCGACTTATGGTCGAGACATCCGTTTTGTGCAACCAAATCCGTAGCGGACAGGCTTCAGGCTCTGGTATTCGAGGTATACCCGGTCCTGTGTCGTTGGGCTGTTTCAGACGCTAATGGTGCATGTTCAGACGCAAAACTATTCATTTGCTCGCCACACTCTTGTGAAGTTGTGAAAACCCGTTTTTTTCACGCTCTTTTGAAGACGTGAACCTCAAAAAAGGGCTGTCCAAGCCTGGCAACCTGCCCGAAGGGGCAAAACATCTCGGTGGCCGAGCGTAATGACAGCTCTGCAGATTCGCGAAAAGCGGGTTTTTGCCGCAGGAACAGGCAAGCACGCCAACTTCACTCGATCTGTGTGGGCGGCTCTCTGTGGGCGATTTGGATGTCGATGCATGCGCATTGACGCTGTTGCGGGGCCCGATCAGGAGACGTCCTTATAATCGGGGGGAGATTGTATCGAAGAAATGCGCGGAGTTGGTTGTGTTTAATGACTTTTATTAGGCATCCGGTCAGATGCTCAACTGGACCTGAGCGTTTGCGCGCGGTTGACGCGGGGCGATCCGGGCGCTGGCAGGCAGCGGTTTACGCAACCAATTGAGGCGGATTTCTTCGATTTCCACCCATCCGTCGCCCATTGGCTGCAGGCTGCACTGCTTGAACGCCTGGCAGTGGCCGTTGCGGTCGAGCAGGGCAAAGCAGCGGTGCAGCGGGCGTGGGGCGAACAACGAGATCAAATAGCGCATGGCCGAGTACCTTGTTGGAGGACTGGTTCGAGCTTGCCCGCAGGCCGTGACGTCAAGGTGTATGGGCGGTGAACAATCTGTGACAGGAACCGCTTTCATCAGGGTTTGTCAGACATTTCAGTATTCATTGTGCGGTGCTGGTTCCGCGCAGTGGCCCACCGCTATACTGCGGGCCTGTTTGTGCCTGATTCTGGAGAAAAGAGCATGTTGCAACGCCTGTTGTTCGGTTTGATCACTGTGGCCGGTTTGACTCTGGCCGGCTGCGCCCACAGCCCGCAACAACTGAGTCCGGAACCGAAGCTGACCACGCAACTGGCGGCGGTCGGCCGTGGCCAGCCTGTGGTGGTGCGTGTGGTCGACGGTCGTCCGTCGCCAACCCTGGGCACCCGTGGCGGTCTGTACCCGGAAACCAGCGTCATCAGCGTGCAGCGCGAGCAGATCCTGCCCAAGTTGCAGGCTCAGGCTGAAGCCGCCGTGCGTCTGCTCGGGTTCACCCCGACCAACAACGCACCGAACGCACCGCAGTTGACCGTGACCCTGGCGGAGCTGAAATACCAGTCGCCGAAAGAAGGCATGTACGTGACCGAGGCGACTATCGGCGCGACCTTCCGCTCCGACGTGCAGAACGCCAACCGTCGCTACAGCGGCCGTTACGGTGCTTCGCTGGATCAGCGCTTCGGCATGGCGCCCAACCAGGAAACCAACACCAAACTGGTCAGCGACGTGTTGAGCGATGCGTTGACGCGTCTGTTCAAGGACCCGACCGTGGGTCAGGTCCTCGCCGAGTAAGCTTTCGGCGCAGATAAAAAAGCCCGGTGCCAGTGATGGCTCCGGGCTTTTTTGTGGGCGCTGTCTTTGAACCTTGCACAAATCCCCTGTGGGAGCGGCGGCGGGTCAGGCGGCTTGAGAATAGAAATCGAGAACGCTCACGCCTGTCAGCAGATCCGTCTCCGGCAAATCCGCATGCTGATGCCCGCCGAGGGCGCAATACACCAGCCAGTGGCGATCCTGAACATTGAAGGCAAGGCTGCCGACGAGACTTTGCTGATCGTCGTAGGGGGTGATGAGGTACAGGCGATCCTGGTTTTCAGCGTGAAGCATGACGTGTTCCGTGTCGGTTTCGAGGCGCGCATGGTGGTGCATCCACATGACGAAGCCGTGACACAGGACAGCCATCGGTCGATTGATGCGTTATTTGTCGTAAAGGGGAGGCGTCGAAGGTATGTTTCGGTAAAATCCGCGCCGCGGTCGTCGCGCCTGGCGCCTGCCACACCGATTAAGTTTGAGGGTCTGTGATGTCGCTGCACTTGATGACGCTGTTTACCGCCCATCCCGCCAAATTGATCAATCTGCTGGCACTGTTGCTCGCGTTTCCGGGCAGTTGGTTGCTGCACGCGACCCGCCGCCGTGAACAGCGCGCCATGGCCAGTATCGCGGCCCAGCGTCAGGCTCAGCCCAATGCCGAACCGATTCTGGATTGGGCAACGCTGCGCATGAATCGGTTTTTCTATCGCTTTGGCTTTGCCTGCCTGGGCCTGGCACTGCTCATTTCGTGGATCAGCACGCGCTACTGATGATTTCAGGCATAAAAAACGGCGCACGAGGGCGCCGTTTCTGTATCTGGCCGACGCCGCTTACAGCGCTAACCCAGCCTTGACCCGGTACTGATTGCGCACCGGCGTTGCATATTGCAGCACCAGATACGGGCGATGCTCTTCAGGGCAAGCATCCAGTCGGCTCTGCCACTCTTCTTGCGCCTTGGCCAATTCATCGGCCGGGAATACCTCCGCAGCCTTCGGCACGTTCAATTGTGGATCAGCGTCCGCCCACTGCGCATAGGCCAGGTAATGCACCGGGAACAGGCGGTAGCCGCCCAGAATCTGCTTGTCCATCTCGATCGCCAATTGCTTGGTGTCTTCGAAGCACTCGGTGATCGGCGCGGCAAAGTTCACATGCACCCGGCCCTTGTAGCCGGTGATGCCCTTGGCGATGCTCACGTCATCTTCGCCCGGCACTTTGGCGTAGGTGCCGGTGGTGGCGCGGATGTACAGCTCGCGGGCCTTGGCCTGGTCGCAGGGGTCGTATTCGTAGCTGATCGACACCGGGGTGACGTTCAGTGACTGAATCACTTCGCCGAACGGTTCGTCCTTGCGGCTCATGTGGAACATTTTGAGGATCGCCGACTCGGTGCGGTCGTCGCCATCCTTCGCCCGGCCTTCGGCCTGCGCGATCCAGATCGAGGCGCAGTCGTTGCGGATCGAGTGGTTGATGTAGGCCGACAGCAACTGGTACGCGGCCATTTTCTCGCGGCGCCCGGTGATCGAACGGTGAACGATAAAACTCTTGTTCAGGCGCATCAGATCGCTGACGAACGGCTTTTGCAAAAGGTTGTCGCCGATGGCGATACGCGGGGTCGGCAGGCCGGCGTGGTACACGGCATAGTTGACGAAGGCCGGGTCCATCACGATGTCGCGGTGGTTGGCGATGAACAGATAGGCACTGCCTGACTTGAATTGCTCGACACCGGTGTAGGTCACGCCATCGGTGGCGCGCTCGATGGTGTGGTCGACGTAGAACTCGACTTTATCTTGTAAGGTAGCTACCGAGTTGACGCCGGCGAACTCACGACGCAGCCGATGGGCTATAAGGGGTTTGAGCATCCAGCCGAAAGGACCGGCAAAACGCGGGAAGCGGAAGTGGGTGAGGATATCTAGAAACGCCTTGTCGCCGAGCAGTCTTGCCAGTACCGCAGGTACTTCGCTGTCGTCGTAAGGTCGGATGGCATCGAATTCGCCCATCATGCTCTCTTGTTGGAAACGGCTAGGGTAAGTAAAGGTTTTGATCGAAAACCCGCGGGGCACGGTCTGAAAAGGTAGCCAGACAAAAATAGCCCTGCAAATAGACCGGCGATTATACGCACAAGTCACTTGGGAGACCGCGATGCTGGAAACCGCTGAGTATGAATGTCCGTATTGTGGTGAAGATGTCGAGACGACGCTGGATCTGTCTGGCGGCGACCAGACCTACATCGAGGACTGTCAGGTGTGTTGTCGGCCGATCACATTCGTATTGCAGGTTCACGAAGAAGAATGGCACCTGGAAGTCTTCAGCGAAAACGAGTGAGGGGCGCCCATGCAGCGAATCTACGAACCGGAGAGCCTGATGGAAGGCGAAATGCTCAAAGGCATGCTCGCCAGCGAAGGTATTGAAGCGCACCTGGTGGGCCGGGATCTGCTCGGCGGCACGGGTGAATTGCCGATTTTTGGACTGCTGGGGCTTTCGGTGGATAACGATCAGGCCGAGTACGCCCGCGAACTGATCACCGCGTACAATGCCGCGCTGCCGCTGCCCGGCGATGAACCGGAGAGCTTCCCCGGGACGCTGGTCTGTTAGGCTGACGTTCGTTTTACTTCTGAGTCGTGTTGCCCCATGTGTGGACGTTATGCCCTGTTTCGCTGGAACCGCGACTTCGCGGCGCTGCCTGGTTTTCCCGCCGATCAACAGGCGCAGTGGAACATTTCCCCCAATGATTCGGTGTTGATGCTGCGCGCCGAGGCCGACGGCCAGCGCACGCTGGCCCGGGCCCGATGGGGGCTGACGCCGCCGTGGTTGACCGATTTGTCGAAAACACCGGCGCATGCCCGGGCAGAAACAGTGGCCGAACAGCCGATGTTTCGCGAGGCACTGCGTCTGCGTCGCTGCCTGCTGCCGGCCAACGGCTTTTACGAGTGGCGGGGTACCCAACGCAAACGCCCGTACTGGCTGACGCCGGGGGAGGGTTCTTCGCTGTTTTTTGCGGCGATCTGGGAGGCATATCCGGTGCAGGAACAGGTGTGGCTGAGTACCGCCGTCATCACTCAGCCGGCGGCCAGTCAGCGCCGGCCGTTGATTCTCGATGAGGCGGGGCAGGCCGCTTGGCTCAATCCCGAAACACCGTTGCATGTGTTGCAGGGTTTGCTGGCCAGTGAGCCTGCCGCGCTGCGCGAGCGGGTGCTGGCGAATCTGATCAATGATCCGAAGCTCAATGGGCCGGAGTGTCTGACCCCGGGGTAGTGCGTTGACTGCATTGACGCCTTGGCGCGCAAGCCCGCGCCCACCATTGGAATTCACTCAAGGGTGGTAGCGGGCTTGCTCGACAAGGCGCCTTTGGATCAGACCTTGAACTGATTGATCAACCGCCGCTGCTGCTCCGCCAGTTTGGTCAGGTCGGCACTGGCCGAACTCGACTCATCCGCGCCGCCCGCCACTTCATTGGCCACCTGGCCAATATTGATCACGTTGCGGTTGATGTCATCGGCCACCGCGCTCTGCTCCTCGGCCGCACTGGCAATCTGCGTATTCATGTCGTTGATCACCGACACCGCCTGGGTAATCGTCTCCAGCGCCTCGGCCGCTTTCGAGGCGTGCTGCACGCTTTCGTCGGTGCGGTTCTGGCTGTCTTCCATGACCCGCACCACATCGCGGGTGCCCTGTTGCAGTTGCTGGATCATGGTCTGGATTTCTTCGGTGGCTTTCTGGGTTTTCTGCGCCAGATTGCGCACCTCGTCCGCCACCACCGCAAAGCCGCGACCTTGTTCGCCGGCACGCGCCGCTTCGATCGCCGCGTTCAGCGCCAACAGGTTGGTCTGTTCGGCGATCCCGCGAATCGCGGTGAGGATCGCGTTGATGTTCTCGCTGTCCTTGGCCAGGGTTTGCACCACACCCACAGCCTTGCCGATTTCCACCGCCAGCACGCCAATCGAATGGGAGGTATCGCGGACAATCTGCATGCCCTGGCTGGCGGCTTGATCGGCATGGCTCGCTGCTTGCGCCGCTTGGGTCGCGTTGCGCGCCACATCTTGCGCGGTGGCGGTCATTTCCTGCACGGCGGTGGCGACCTGATCGATCTCGGCCATTTGTTTCTGGATGCCGATGTTGGTGCGAATCGCGATGTCGGCGGTGTGTTCCGACGAGTCGCTGACGCTCTGCACCGACGTCACCACTTGGGTAATCATCGCCTGCAACTTGCTCAGGAAGGTGTTGAAACCCTTGGCAATCGAACCCAATTCGTCGCTGCGATCACTGCTCAAGCGACGGGTCAGATCACCTTCACCCTGGGCAATGTCATCCAGCATCGCGACCATCTGCTTGAGTGGCCGGGCAATGCCGTGGCCCACCAGCCAGATCACCAGCAGGCCGACGCCAGCGATGATCAGACCGACCATGGCCATGCCGAAGGTGTCGGACTTGCGCTGGGCATCGAGGTCGCCCTGCAGTTTTTGCAGATCAGCCATCACCGCGTTGATCGGCAGTTGCAGCATCAACGTCCAGCGTGCGTCAGTCTGGCCAATGCCGAACGGCAAGTACAATTCGATGCGCCCCTTGTCCTTATTGACGGAGTAGGTGACTTCGCCGCGCTTGAGGTTGGCCATGCTGGCAATCTGTTCGGCGTCGAGAATGTCGCTGACCTTTTCGCCGAATTTGCTCGGATCCTTGGTGTAGGCGACGATCCGGCCATTGCTGCCGATCAGGGCCATTTCTCCGGCGCCGCTGTAGAGTTTCTGATTGGCGCCCAGGAGCATTTCCTGGATGAAGTTCACCGACAGGTCGGCGCCGACGATGCCCTGGAATGCGCCGTTGAGCATGATCGGTTCGATAAAGGAGGCGAGCATGACGATCTTGTCGCCGACCTTGTAGGGCGCAGGATCGATCACGCAGGATTTTTTGCGCTCTTTCGAACACAGGTAGTACTCGCTGGCGCGCACGCCGGTGGAGAGGACTTTCTGGTCGTCGACGTCCACCAGTTTGTCCAGGCCCAGGGTGCCGTCGTCGTTGCGGAACCACCATGGCAGGAAGCGCCCGTTGGCCGCGTCGATACCGACGACGCGGGTACCGACGTAGGCTGCGTCATTGTGGTCCAGTGCGTTTTTTTCCCACGCGATGTAGGTGCCGAGAATCTTCGGGTTCTTTTCGACGTTCTCTTTGATCAGGCTGATCAACTGTTCACGGCTGACGCTCAGGCGTGGCTGGCCATCGGCGCCGGGCGTGCCGAGCAAGGCGTTGACCCGCACCAGCCCGCCGGCAATCAGCAACGGCGCTTCGAGTTCGCGCTGAATCTGGCTGACCTGGGTTTGTGCCAGTGAGGTCAGTCGCTGTTCGATGACTTGTTCAAACTGGGCCTGAGTGCGTTGCTGCACCATTTCCTGAGTGCGGGCGCCAGAGAACAGCGCGTACAGCACCAGCGCGGCAACCACGCTGAGTACGATAGCGCCGGCCAGGGCGGCGACGGAAAACTGGATCGACTTGAACTTCATGGGAGCTCCGCACGCAAGAGGATGTCTGCGGTGATGTATCGGCAGCGGGCAATGAGCCATGAATGGTGCAAGGCGCAATTGGGTGGGGATGTCGCAAATGGATGCGTGCGCGACGCAGTTGTCGGGGGCTTGCGGTCGCTGTGAATTTTTTACGACAGTGCGGGCGGGAAATATCTGAAAGCCGCTGCAATACGTCTGTTGTCTCTGGCGCCAATACCATTACCCGCCTACGATACGCGCACGTTTTCAGGGAGCTTTTGAATGAACAAGACATTGGTTGTAAGTGCACTGAGCGCAGCGCTGTTGCTGGCCGGTTGTCAGTCGGTCAACACCACCAGCGGCGGAGCCGTAGGGGTGGAGCGCAAGCAGTACATGTTCAGCATGCTGTCCTCGCAAGAGGTCGACCAGATGTATGCCCAGTCGTATCAGAAAACCGTCGGCGAGGCGTCGAGCAAAGGCGTGCTGGACAAAACCAGTCCTGAGGCCAAGCGCGTTCAGGCGATTGCCAACCGCTTGATCGCTCAGGCGCCGAACTTCCGCCCGGATGCCGCGCAGTGGCAATGGGAAGTCAATCTGATCAAGAGCGATGAGCTCAACGCCAACTGCGGCCCCGGCGGCAAGATCATCTTCTACACCGGGCTGATCGACAGCCTGAAACTCACCGACGATGAGATCGCGGCGGTCATGGGCCATGAAATTGCCCACGCCCTGCGCGAGCACGGTCGTGAAGCGATGTCCAAGGCCTATGGCGTTGAAATGGCCAAACAGGGCGCGGGCGCACTGTTTGGTCTGGGGCAGGACAGCCTGGCGCTGGCCGACACCGTGGCCAACTACGGCATGACCTTGCCCAACAGCCGAGCCAACGAAAACGAAGCCGACCTGATTGGTCTGGAACTGGCCGCTCGCGCCGGTTACAACCCGAACGCGGCGATCACCTTGTGGAACAAGATGAGCAAGGCTTCGGAAGGTTCTCCACCGGAGTTCATGAGCACTCACCCGGCGTCGAGCAGCCGTATTGCCTCGTTGCAGGCGGCGATTCCGAAGGTCATGCCGCTGTACGAGAAAGCGCCGAAGTCCTGATGGTTTTGCAGCGAGGCTGATTGCCCCTTCGCGAGCAAGCCCGCTCTCACTTTGGAATGCACTCCATAGTGGGGGCTGGTTTGCTCGCGAAGAACGCTGACAGGGTCTATCGACTTACGCCGTCAAACCCAGCCACTGCTTTGCATCGCCTTGTACACCGCAACGACTGCCAAAATCAGGAATGCCGAAGCCGCCAATCGACGGATCAATGTCAGTGGCAGTTTTTCCGCCGCAAAATTACCGGCCAATACCACCGGCACGTTGGCAATCAACATGCCCAGGGTGGTGCCGATAATCACCAGCCACAATTCCGGATATTGCGCAGCCAGCATGACGGTGGCGATCTGGGTCTTGTCTCCGATTTCCGCGAGGAAGAACGCAATCAGCGTCGTGAGGAACGGCCCGAATTTGCGTGCCGTGCTCGCTTCATCGTCGTCCATTTTGTCCGGGACCAGCGTCCACAACGCCGTGGCCGTAAAGCTGGCGGCGAGAATCCAGTGCAGTACCGAATCGGAGAAGAAGCTGCCGAACCAGGCACCGACCGCACCGGCTGCTGCGTGGTTGGCCAGCGTTGCGGCGACGATACCGGCAATGATCGGCCAGGGTTTGCGGAAGCGAGCGGCGAGAATCAGCGCGAGCAGTTGCGTCTTGTCGCCGATTTCGGCCAAGGCAACGATTGCGGTGGGAACGAGTAACGAGTCCAGCATCAGGATTTCCTAAGGGGCGGGTCGACACGGCTATGACACGTACAGCCTTCCCGCCCCGGGTAAGGTGTTCGTGTCATAGGTCTTGTCAAACCCTGCTATCCGTCTGGTGCGGACGCTTGGGTCGCATACGCCATGATCTGAGGATCAAGTATGTTGACGTATGCCGGACGAGCTTGGCGCTCGTGGGAGACTACTCCCCTAGGACGGAGCGGATTCTGCCTAGGCAGAATCCATTCGGCAAGTGCTAATTTTCAGCCGCGCTTGGCCCGGTAAATCCGGAATCCGTTGCCCTCGGCCTTGATCGCACACACGCCCAGATGCTCTTCGATCAGTGGCTGATACTTCAGGAAACTGTTCGCCACCAAGCGCAGTTCGCCACCGTTTTTCAGATGTTTGACCGCTTTTCGCAGCAAGTTCTCGGTGGCGAAATAATCGGTGTGCACGCCGACATGGAACGGCGGGTTGCTCAGAATCGCGCTCAAACCCATTGGTGCCGCATCGATTCCGTCACCGGTCAGCACCTCGCCTTCCAGGCCGTTGGCTGCCAAGGTCAGACGACTGCTGGCCGCAGCAAACGCATCGACGTCCAGCAACGTGACCTGGTTGTGCGGGTAACGACGTTTGACCGCTGCCCCCAACACGCCCGCGCCACAACCGAAGTCGAGCAGATGACCGCTCGGCAGTTTGTCCAGATGTTCCAGCAGCAGGGCACTGCCGCGATCCAGTCGGCCGTGGCTGAACACGCCGGGCAGGCTGATGACTTTCAACGGGCCTTCAGCCAGCGGCAATTCGTAAGTCTGCGCCAGGCTTTCCAGCGATTTTGCTTCTGGCGCATTGGCCACGGTCACTTGCCACAGTTGGCAATGCCGGGCGCTGTCGAGTTTGCGCGGCTTGCCGAACGGGTTGAGTTGCTTGGACGCACCTTCGATGCCGCTGCGTTTTTCCCCGACCAGAAACACCTCACGCCCCGGCAGACGTGCGGCCACAGCGTTGAGGATGTAATCGGTCAGGTCTTTGGATTTGGGCAGAAACACCACGGCGCTGTCGAATTCGCGCTCCGGGATATTCACGCCAAAGTGGCTGCGGCCTTCGAAGCGAGCGTCGAGCGCGGCTTGATCGCCGGCGTGCCAGCACCAGCCAAAGGCGTTGGGCAGACGTGCGAGCAAATCGTCGGCAGGCAATCCGGCCAGCAATAGCGAACCCTGGAATAACTCGGCCTGACGAAGCAGTACTTCACTGCGCGGATCCATAACTGCTCCTCAAAAAAAGTGCCGCAGTTTATCAACTGACGACCCGCAGCGCCTTAGCGCTGAAAAACGCCTGAGCGTTTTCAGTCAATTGACCCACGATACGTTGCCGGGCCTCGCGACTGCCCCAAGCGTTGTGCGGCGTGACGATCAGGCGCGGGATGTCGGCGGCCAGCAGTGGATTGCCCTGGGTGGGCGGCTCGACGCTGAGCACATCGGTAGCGGCGCCGCCGAGATGGCCATTGCGCAAGGCGTCGGCCAAGGCCTGTTCGTCGATCAGTCCGCCACGGGCGGTATTGACCACGAACGCGCCGGGCTTCATCGACGCCAGTTCGCGAGCACCGATGAAGTGGCGAGTGTGTTCGTTGAGCGGGCAGTGCAGGGTCAGGGCGTCGATCTGCGGCAGCAATTGATCCAGTGGCAGACGATCCGGCCGGGCCGGCCGGCCGGGGATTTGCCCCAGCAGCACGCGCATGCCGAAGGCTTCAGCCAACCGGGCAACGGCACCGCCGAGTTCGCCATGCCCAAGCAGGCCGAGGGTTTTGCCTTCCAGTTCGACAATCGGGTAGTCCAGCAGACAGAACTGTTTTGCTTGCTGCCAGCGACCTTCGCCCACCGCTTGCTGGTAATCGGCCAAGCGCGTGGCGAGATTGAGCAGCAGCATGATCGTGTGCTGCGCCACCGATGGCGTGCCGTAACCCTGGCAGTTGCACACGGTGATGCCGTGAGCACGGGCGGCGGCCAGATCAACATTATTGGTGCCGGTGGCGGTGATCAGGATCAGTTTCAGTTCCGGGCTGGCGGCCATCGCTGCGTCGTCGATCAGGATCTTGTTGGTTATGGCCACGGTGGCACCTTGCAGGCGTTCGGCGACGTGTTCAGGCAGGGTCTGGGTGAACAGTTGCAAGTCAGTGAAGCAGGCGCGCAAAGGGCTGAGGTCAAGATCGCCGAGATCCAGCGAAGGGTGATCGAGGAATACGGCGCGGCGCGAGTTAGTCATCAACTGTACCTTTTGTGCAGTGAACGGAAGGCGTAATCTGCCGAGCCTATCAGATGAAACAAAACGTTACGCCTGGCCTAAAGGAGCCCCCATGTACTGGACCGAGTTCTTGACCGTTGCACTGATCCACTTGCTGGCCGTCGCCAGCCCCGGCCCGGACTTTGCCGTGGTGGTGCGCGAGAGCGTGACCCACGGTCGCCGCGCCGGCACATGGACGGCGCTGGGTGTGGGCACGGCGATTTTTCTGCACGTTGGCTATTCGTTGCTCGGCATCGGCCTGATCGTGTCGCAGTCGATCGTGTTGTTCAACGCGTTGAAATGGGCGGCGGCGGCTTATTTGCTGTACATCGGCTTCAAGGCCCTGCGCGCGCAACCGGCGAAAACCGTCAGCGATGATCTGCACAAAGAAGCCGGTGAGCGCACCGCACGCGGCGCGTTCACTTCAGGCTTTGTGACTAACGGCCTGAACCCGAAAGCCACGCTGTTTTTCCTGTCACTGTTCACTGTGGTGATCAACCCGCATACGCCGCTGTCGGTGCAGGCCGGTTACGGGGTTTACCTGGCCGTCGCGACCGCCACCTGGTTCTGCCTTGTCGCGATGCTGTTCAGCCAACAGCGCGTGCGCGCCGGTTTCGCCCGCATGGGCCACTGGTTCGACCGCACCATGGGCGCGGTGCTGATCGCTATCGGCGTGAAGCTGGCGTTCACCGAGATGCACTAGGCGATGGATAACCGGCAAATGCTGGCGCAAAGCTAGCATTTGTACGGCTGTGCAAATCATTCCTTTGGCTGATTTGGCTGGCGTATAAGGGTTTTAGAGTACAAATCTCTACGCCAACACCGTGCAGTCAGAAAAGGGATTCTTATGTTGCAGACTCGCGTCATTCCCCCGGCCGATGGGGCCTACCAGTATCCATTGCTGATCAAGCGGCTGCTGATGTCCGGCGCCCGTTACGAGAAAACCCGCGAGATCGTCTACCGAGACCAGTTGCGCTACAGCTATCCGACCCTGATCGAGCGTGTGGCGCGGCTGGCCAATGTGCTGACGGCGGCGGGCGTCAAGGCCGGTGACACCGTGGCGGTGATGGACTGGGACAGCCATCGTTATCTGGAATGCATGTTTGCCGTGCCGATGATCGGCGCGGTGATCCACACGATCAACGTGCGTCTGTCGCCTGAACAGATCCTCTACACCATGAACCACGCCGAGGACCGCTTTGTGCTGGTCAACAGCGAGTTTGCAGGTCTCTATCAGGCCATCGCGCCGCAACTGACCACCGTCGAGAAAACCCTGCTGCTCACCGACCTGCCGGAAAAAACCGCCGAGTTGCCGAATCTGGTTGGCGAGTACGAACAACTGCTGGCCGCCGCGAGCCCGCAGTACGACTTCCAGGATTTCGACGAAAATTCGGTTGCCACCACGTTCTACACGACCGGCACCACCGGCAACCCGAAAGGCGTGTATTTCACCCATCGGCAACTGGTGCTGCACACCATGGGCGTGTCGACGATCATGGGCTGCATCGACAGCGTGCGCCTGCTCGGCACCAGCGACGTGTACATGCCGATCACCCCGATGTTCCACGTACACGCCTGGGGCCTGCCGTATGTGGCGACCATGCTCGGGCTCAAACAGGTTTACCCGGGGCGTTACGATCCGGAGTTTCTGGTGGAGTTGTGGCGCAAGGAGAAGGTCACGTTCTCCCACTGCGTGCCGACGATCCTGCAAATGTTGCTCAATGCCAAGGGCGCGCAAGGCACCGATTTCGGTGGCTGGAAAATCGTCATTGGCGGCAGCGCACTCAATCGCACCTTGTATGAAAACGCCAAGGAGCGCGGCATTCAGCTCACGGCGGCGTACGGCATGTCGGAAACCGGGCCGCTGGTTTCCTGCGCACATCTCAATGATGAGCTGATGGCCGGCACCGAGGATGAGCGCACCACGTATCGGATCAAGGCCGGTGTCCCTGGACCGCTGGTGGAAGCCGCGATCATCGACGCCGAGGGCAATTTCCTCCCGGCCGACGGTGAGACTCAAGGCGAACTGGTATTGCGCGCGCCATGGCTGACCGAAGGCTATTTCAACGAGCCGCAGAAGGGCGCTGAGCTCTGGGCCGGCGGCTGGCTGCACACCGGTGACGTGGCGACGCTCGACAGCATGGGCGTGATCGACATCCGTGACCGCATCAAGGACGTGATCAAGACCGGTGGCGAATGGATTTCCTCGCTGGACCTCGAAGACCTGATCAGCCGCCATGTCGCGGTACGCGAAGTAGCAGTGGTGGGCATCGCTGATCCGCAGTGGGGGGAGCGTCCGTTTGCCCTGCTGGTGATCCGTGAAGGGCACGAGATCGGGGCGCGTGAGCTCAAGGAACACCTCAAGCCGTTTGTGGAATTGGGGCACCTGAGCAAGTGGGCGATTCCGAGCCAGATTGCCCTTGTTACCGAAATTCCCAAGACCAGCGTTGGCAAGCTCGACAAGAAGCGCATCCGCCTCGACATCACCCAATGGCAGGCCAACAACAGTACCTTCCTTTCGACACTTTGAGTGTCCGCCGGCGCGCCGAAAACGGCGCGCCAGGCCCCCCAAGCAAGCGCTTGGCTTGTGAAATCGAAAAAATCAGCCATCCTTGCCGTGCCGACATGTGTCGGACTGGCAAAAGGACTGTTCCAGAGTGGCCGGCAGCTGCAAATCACACTTTAGAGGGATCAAGCTCTACAACCTGCTGGCTATAGTCCACTCAAGGATTTTTAAGAACGGGGCACACGCACAAAACGGGGCGATGCATCTTTGGAGTGATTTCGGTCAGCCTTTGGCAGCCGGTCCTTCAGGCGTTTTTAAAAGTACTCACTGCCATAACAATAATGCACATGGAGTAGCGTCGATGACCTCAGTAAACCAGTTCTGGCGCCGGGCGAAACTGCCTCTGGCGGTCAGTCTTGCCTCTTCGCTCGCCGGGCCCGCATTCGGCGTCAGTTTCAACGTCGGTGAAATCGAAGGCCAGTTCGATTCGTCCCTGTCGATCGGTGCCAGTTGGTCTACTCAGCAGCCGAACAAGAACCTCATCGGCGTCAACAACGGCGGTCACGGCCTGTCCCAGACATCTGACGACGGTCACGCCAACTTCAAGAGCGGTGAGACGTTCTCGAAGATCTTCAAGGGTATCCATGACCTCGAACTGAAATACGGCGACACCGGTGTGTTCGTTCGTGGCAAATACTGGTACGACTTCGAACTCAAGGATGAAAGCCGCCAGTTCAAGGACATCAGCGACAACAACCGCAAGGAGGGCGCCAAATCCTCGGGCGGGCAGATTCTCGATGCCTTCGTCTACCACAACTACTCCATCGCCGATGAGCCAGGCTCCGTGCGTCTGGGCAAGCAGGTCGTAAGCTGGGGTGAAAGTACCTTCATCGGCGGCGGTATCAACTCGATCAACCCGATCGACGTGTCTGCATTCCGTCGTCCGGGCGCCGAGATCAAGGAAGGCCTGATCCCGGTCAACATGTTCTACGTGTCCCAGAGCCTGACCGAAAACCTGTCGGCCGAAGCCTTCTATCAGTTGGAATGGGACCAGACCGTCGTCGACAACTGCGGCACCTTCTTCGCTCAGCCGGACATCATTGCCGACGGTTGCACCGACAACCTGCGGGTTTTGAACAAGCGCTCGCAGATACCGGGCATTGCCTTGGGGCCTTTGGCGGCCAACGGGGTCAATGTCAACGAAGAGGGGGTTCTGGTGCGCCGTGGCGCCGACCGCGATGCCCGTGACAGCGGTCAGTGGGGCGCGTCGTTCCGCTACATGTACGAGCCGCTGGACACCGAATTCGGTGCCTATTTCATGAACTACCACAGCCGTGCACCGATCTTCAGCGCCACGGGCGCGCCACAATCGGTCTATAACGGCGTGGCGGCACTACCCGCGGCATTTCGTGCACTGGGGCCGCTGCTGGTCGCGGGTAACTCGAAGTACTTTGTCGAATACCCTGAAGACATCCGTCTCTACGGCTTGAGTTTCTCCACCACCCTGCCTACCGGTACGGCGTGGAGCGGTGAAATCAGCTACCGGCCGAACGCGCCGGTACAACTGAACTCCACCGATATCCTGTTCGCCGGTGTCCGTCCGCTGGGCGGCCCGTACAGCAATGCGTCGCTGCTAAACGGTGTACCGGGCCAGGATCTGCATGGTTACGAGCGCAAGGAAATCACCCAACTGCAAACCACGTTCACGCACTTCTTCGATCAGGTGATGGGCGCCAGCCGTCTGACCCTGGTGGGTGAGGTGGGCATGACTTACGTGGGCGGTCTGGAAAGCAAGTCCGACAAGCGTTATGGCCGTGACCCGGTCTACGGCCCGGGCGAACTGCCAGCCACCGGTGGCGTCGACACCTGCGCCAACATTCTCAACAACGGCACCATCAACGGTGCGGGGCCAGGTTCGCCGCAGAACAACCGCAGCCGTAATTGCACCAACGAAGGTTTCACCACTGCCGCGTCCTGGGGCTACCGCGGTCGCGCCATCTGGGAATACAACGATGTATTCGCTGGCGTGAACCTCAAGCCGAACGTGGCTTGGTCTCATGACGTCAGCGGCTACTCGCCAGGCCCTGGCGGTAACTTCGAGGAAGGTCGCAAAGCCGTCAGCCTGGGCGTCGATGCCGAGTACCAGAACACCTACACCGCGAGCCTGGCGTACACCAACTTCTTCGACGGCAAGTACACCACGGTGGATGACCGCGATTTCGTAGCGCTCAGCTTCGGCGTGAACTTCTAAGCACTGCATTTCAGGACGAACGAATTTATGAAAATAACAAAGAGTCTGTTCCATGCCAGCGTTCTGGGCCTGTCGCTGCTGGCGACCGGTGTCATGGCCGCGGTGCCTGCTGCCGAAGCCGACAAACTGGGCAAGAGCCTGACCCCGATGGGCGCCGAAATGGCCGGTAATGCCGACGGTTCGATTCCTGCCTGGAAACCGATGCCCAAGAATGCGGGCACCGTCGACAGCAAGGGGTTCCTGTCTGACCCGTATGCAAGTGAGAAACCGCTGTTCACCATCACTGCGCAGAACGTGGATCAATACAAGGACAAGCTCGCCCCGGGCCAGTACGCGATGTTCAAGCGCTACCCGGATAGCTTCAAGATGCCGGTTTACCCGTCCCATCGCGGTGCTACCGTGCCGGATGACGTGTTTGCCGCGATCAAGAAAAACGCCACCAATACCAATCTGGTGTCCGGCGGCAACGGGCTGGAGAACTTCGAAACGGCCGTACCGTTCCCGATCCCGAAAAGCGGTGTGGAAGTCATCTGGAACCACATCACCCGCTATCGCGGCGGCAGCGTGACCCGTCTGGTGACCCAGGCGACGCCGCAACCGAACGGCTCGTTCAGCCTGGTGTACTTCCAGGACCAGTTCGTGTTTCGCGACAAGATGAAGGACTACGATCCGAAGAACCCGGGCAACATCCTCTTCTACTTCAAGCAGAAAGTGACCGCGCCGGCGCGTCTGGCCGGTGGTGTGCTGCTGGTGCACGAAACCCTCGACCAAGTGAAAGAGCCACGTTCGGCGTGGGTCTACAACGCCGGTCAGCGTCGTGTGCGTCGCGCGCCACAAGTGTCCTATGACGGTCCGGGTACTGCGGCGGATGGTCTGCGTACCTCCGACAACCTCGATATGTACAACGGTGCGCCGGATCGCTACGACTGGAAACTCGAAGGCAAGAAAGAGATGTACATCGCCTCCGACAGCTACAAGCTCGACGATCCGAAACTGAAATACACCGACATCATCAAGGCTGGCCACATCAACCAGGATCTGGCGCGTTACGAGTTGCGTCGCGTCTGGCACGTAGTGGCGACCCTCAAGGAAGGTCAGCGCCACATCTACGCCAAGCGTGACTTCTACATCGATGAAGACACCTGGCAAGCAGCCGTCATCGACCACTACGACGGTCGTGGACAACTGTGGCGCGTAGCCGAGGCGCATGCCGAGAACTACTACGACAAGCAAGTGCCGTGGTACGCGCTGGAAACGCTCTACGACCTGCAATCCGGCCGCTATCTGGCGCTGGGCATGAAGAACGAAGAGAAGCAGGCCTATGACTTCGGCTTCACCGCCACCACCAGCGACTTCACCCCTGCCGCTTTGCGCCAGGAGGGTGTTCGCTAAACCGTTGTAAAGCGAGGCCGCATCCTCGTGAAAACGCCCCGACCGGTTCGGGGCGTTTTTTTGTCTGTAGCTTTTTTGTAGCCATTTGTAGCAGCAACCTTCATAACCGGTTCGTTTAAGGCTAGTCTGCGGACATCTGCAACGCCGCCAACTGCAATTCGAACAAGAGCCGGCCATGACTGATCTGTCCCCACTTCCGGGTCCCGCAAGCGTTGCTGTCGCGGCACTGGCCGGGCGTTTTTTTCGCCCGCCGCTGCCTGATGGCTATGTGTTGCGACCACGCCTTTGCGAGCGCCTGCAAGCGGGGCTCGGTGGACGGCTGTTGCTGGTCAGCGCTCCCGCCGGGTTCGGCAAAAGCTCGTTGGCGGTGGAGTTCTGCCAGAGCCTGCCTGCGCACTGGCAAAGCCTGTGGCTGGGTTTGAGCCCTCGCGACAGTGACCCTGGGCGGTTTCTCGAGCGCCTGCTCGAAGGCTTGCAGGATTATTTTCCGCAATTGGGCAGTCGCGCACTCGGCCTGCTGAAAATGCGTCAACGCCATCAGCCCTTCGCCTTCGAAGAGTGGCTCGACGGTCTGCTCGATGAGCTGGCATTGCACCTCGATCCGCTGAGCCCATTGCTGTTGGTGCTCGACGATTACCATCTCGCCCAAGGTCCGGTCCTGGACCGTTGCCTGCAGTTTTTCCTCAATCACTTGCCCGACGGCTTGCTGGTGATGGTCACCAGTCGGCAGCGCCCGGACTGGCATCTGGCGCGCTTGCGCCTGTCCCGGCAATTGCTTGAACTGCATGAGCAGGATCTGCGCCTGACCCACGACGAAGCCCTGACGTTACTTGATCGCCACAGCACTTCACTGCGCGGCGAAGCCTTGGAGAATCTGATCCTGCGCAGTGAAGGCTGGGTGGCGGGATTGCGTTTCTGGCTACTGGCGGTGTCCGAAGCCGGTGGCGATGCCGCTTTGCCTCAGGCACTGAACGGCGGGGAAGGGCTGATCCGCGACTATCTGCTTGAAGAAGTCATCGATTGTCTGCCCACCGAAGTGCAGGCGTTTCTCTACGACACTGCCCCGCAGGAACGCTTTTGCAGCGAACTCTGCGATGCGGTGCGTGAAGCCCATGACAGTGCCGAGATCCTGCGTTTCCTGCTGGCGCATCAGGTGTTTCTGGTACCGCTGGACGAACACGGGCACTGGTATCGCTATCATCATCTGTTTTCCGATTTGTTGCGCAGCCGGCCGATTGCCCAGGCGATGGTGCCGACCGCCACGCTGCACCTGCGTGCCTGTCGCTGGTTCAATGCCCAGGGCCTGCTCGACGAAGCGGTGGAACAGGCCTTGCGCGCCGGTCACCTCGATGTGGCGGCGAATCTGGTACAGAACCTTTCAGAAGAACAACTGCTGGCCGAGCAAAACGTCGGCATGCTGCTGCGCTGGAAAATGGACTTGCCTGATAGCCTGCTGATCAGCACGCCGCGCTTGATCGTCCTTTATAGCTGGGCGCTTGGGCTGGCCTGTCAGCTCGACGCGGCCGAAGAGTTGTCCAGCCACTTGAGTCGTTTCCTGCCGGCCCCGTCCGCCACGGCGCAAAAGTCGATGCTGGCGCAATGGCTGGCGCTGAGCGGAATCATTGCCCGTGGCCGCGGCCATCGAGAGTTAACCCTCAGGTATTGCACCGAAGCGCTGGAGAGCCTGCCGGCCAAGCGTTATGGCCAACGGCTGATGTGTTTGTCGACCTTGTCCAATCTGGCAATCGCTGACGGCGACCTGTGGCGTGCCCGTGGCCTGAACCGCGAATCCCTTGAGCTGGCGCAACGCGTCGGCAATCCCCTCTTCGAAGCCTTGGCGCATTACGACCGCGCCCGCGTGTTGCAGGCGCGCGGCGAAATCCTGCGGGCACTGGATGAAGTGCATCAGGGCCTGGAACGCCTGCGTGGCCTGTCACCGCAACGCTTGTACGCGGTGCGCGCACGGCTGACGCTGTACGAAGGTTTTCTGCTGGCGATGCGCTTGCAGCCACAGGCCGCGCGCGCGCGGTTACTGGCTGGTATTGGCGAGGCGCGCGCCTGTCGTGATATCAGCGTGTTGATCGGTCACTGCGTGATCGCACGCCTGGACGGCGCGAGCGGCGAATTCGCCAAAGCCTTCGCCGAACTCGCCGAAGCCGAACGCCTGATGCACATCTGGGACGTGCCGCCCATCTACTATCTGGCGATGATCACGCTGGTCAAATGTGAACTCTGGCTGGCGCAGGGGCGTACTGATCTGGCTGAAGCCTGGCTGGCGCGACTGGGCCAGACGTACACGGGCGAACGCGCCGCGGCTCCGCCGGAATTTCATCCACAGTTGCCGTTGCATGTTGAGTTGCAACAGGCGCTGCTCGATGTGATTCAAGGCCAGCCGATGCTCGCCGAAGGGCGCTTGAACGTGCTGCATGAAAATGGTCAGCAAACCGGTCGTCAGTTGCTCAGCGTGATGGTGTTGACCCAAAAGGTTGCGTTGCTGCTGGCGGGTGGGCGAGAGCCGGAAGCGCGCAAGGCATTGAATCAGGCGCTGGAAGCGGCGGCGGGGGGCGTGCTGCAGCCGTTCGATAGCTTGGTGAAGGAACACGCGGACTGGCTACGAGGGCATTTGCAGGCCTCTGCGACCTTGCCTGGGCAGCAATTGCTGGAGCATTTTCCGCCTGTAGCGGCTCGTCCAGTCGCCGAGTCCGGCGTTGCGGAACAACTCAGTAGCAGGGAGCTCGCCGTTTTACGCCTGATTGCCCAAGGCTGTTCGAACCAGCAAATCAGCGAGCAATTGTTCATCTCGCTACATACAGTGAAAACCCACGCCAGCCATATCAACAGCAAGCTGGGCGTTGAGCGGCGTACGCAGGCGGTGGCGCGGGCGAAGGAGTTGGGGTTAATGATTTAACGACGGTAAAATCCCGGAACAAACGGTTTCGACCGCTGATGAAAATTTTCCAGGATATCCCCCATGACGGTTTCAACCGCAGTGCTCATCCGCGAAACCTTCCCCGTCGGTCCGCTCCAGTGCAATTGCACCATCATCGGCGACCCAATCACCAAAAAAGCCATCGTCGTCGACCCCGGCGGCAATCCTGACCTGATCATGGCGCGCCTCGATGCCCACGGTCTGAAGGTGGTCAGCATCATCCACACCCACGCCCATCTCGATCACTTCCTCGCCTCTGGCCAGATGAAGGAGAAAACCGGCGCAACCCTGCACCTGCACAAGGAAGACCAGTTCCTGTGGGACAACCTGGAGATGCAATGCCAGATCTTCGGCGTGCCTTACACCCCGGTACCCTCACCGGATCGCTGGCTGAGTGACGATGAAGAACTCGCCTGCGGCTGCGGCGTGGCGTTGCACACGCCGGGTCATACACCCGGCTCCATGAGCTTTTGGTTTTCCGAGGCTAAGCTGTTAATTGCCGGTGACACGTTGTTTCGTCGCGGCGTAGGGCGCACGGATTTGTGGGGCGGCGATCAGGCGACCATCGTGCGATCGATCAAGCAGCGGCTTTACACACTGGATGAAGACGCGACGGTCGTTACCGGGCATGGTCCGGATACGCGTCTGGGTGATGAAATGCGTGAAAATCCTTTCGTGCGGGCGTAAATAATTTGTAATGGGTGTGCGGCGGAATTTTTACGCATAGTCATGATCAAACGCCCGCAGAGGTTTATTGCCAAACGGCCGCTGCACCATAGAATGCAGAAACGTAGGAGCTCTTCATGTTCACCAAGCGTCGTTTGATTATTGTCGCCACGGCCGTGGCCTTGCTGTCCGGCTGTGCTTCGCCTAACCCCTATGACAATCAGGGCCAGGCCGACGGTGGCTCCCAAGGCATGAGCAAAACCGCCAAGTATGGTGGTCTCGGGGCACTTGCCGGTGCATTGGCCGGTGCGGCCATCGACCACAACAACCGTGGCAAGGGCGCCTTGATCGGTGCAGCGGTAGTGGGGGCTTCGGCGGCCGGTTACGGTTACTACGCTGACAAGCAGGAAGCGAAACTACGCGCCAGCATGGCCAACACTGGCGTTGAGGTGCAGCGTCAGGGCGATCAGATCAAGCTGATCATGCCGGGCAACATCACGTTCGCCACCGATTCGGCGAACATCGCGTCCAGCTTCTACCAACCGCTGAACAATCTGGCCAACTCGCTGAAAGAGTTCAACCAGAACCAGATCGAAATCGTCGGCTACACCGACAGCACCGGCAGCCGCCAGCACAACATGGACCTGTCCCAGCGTCGTGCGCAGAGCGTGGCGACCTATCTGACCTCGCAAGGTGTCAGCGGTGCCAACCTGTCGGCCCGTGGCGCCGGTCCGGATAACCCGATTGCCAGCAACGGTGACGTCAATGGCCGGGCGCAGAACCGTCGGGTTGAAGTCAACCTGAAAGCGATTCCGGGGCAGCAGTATGGTGGTCAGCAGCAGGGCACGGTTCAGCAATATCCGTAACTCATCGCTTGAGTGAAAAAATGCCCGGTCCTGGTGATCGGGCATTTTTTGTGTGGTCTGTGCCGGCCTCTTCGCGGGCAAGCCCGCAAAGAGGCCGGTGTTGTCACCGCAAAATCAGCAGATACAAAAAAGCCCTCGGACAACAGCATTGTCCGGGGGCTTTTTGTTGGGCGCGAAACCCAATTACTTCTTCAGGCCATATTGCTCATCGAGCATGCCCGGCGAGTTTGGGGTCTTCGGTGCGTAGTCGCGTGGAGGCTCCTGATCGCGCGGTGGCGTCAGGCGTTCGCGCGGTGCCTGCGTCGCATCGGCGTGCAGGGCGGCGATCAGGCGTTGGCGGGTCTGCTCGTCCAGGGCCAGACGGTTGGCACCCTCGGCGAGATGATCCTGCACTTCCTGATAGCTCTGGGTCAGCTTCTTGACCAGCATCGCAGTGCTGTTGAAGTGGGTGACCACTTCGTTTTGATAACTGTCGAAACGCTCCTGGATATCATCCAGTTGACGCTGCGTACGGCTCGGCGCGGCGTTCGGCGCAACGCGCGCGATCAGGAATCCAATGGCGACACCCACAACCAGGGCAAGAGTCGGTAACAACCAAACTAAGAGCGAGTGTTCCACGAGTCCTTCCTCTATAAACGGCTTTGCTTTACGTTAACGGCTCGAACCTGCGCTGTATACCGCGATTCACTCGCAATAGATTGGCACAGACAATTTGCTAGACGAGTCGACCCGACTCGAGGTCACGGAGTTCCTTCCTTGCTGATGCGTGAAACCCCCGTAGTGATTGATGGCCCAATCGGCCAACTTGAGTCTCTGTATCTGGATAACGAGCAGCCGCGCGGTATCGCGCTGATCTGCCATCCTAACCCGGTGCAGGGCGGCACCATGCTCAACAAGGTCGTCTCGACCCTGCAGCGCACCGCGCGCGACGCCGGGCTGATCACCTTGCGTTTCAACTATCGCGGCGTCGGCGCCAGCGAAGGTTCCCACGACATGGGCACTGGCGAAGTCGATGATGCCCAGGCTGCGGCGGCATGGCTACGGGAAAAACACCCGGATCTGCCGTTGACCCTGTTCGGTTTCTCCTTTGGTGGATTTGTTGCAGCAAGTCTCGGCGGGCGTCTTGAAGCGCAGGGCGTGCCGCTCAAGCACCTGTTCATGGTCGCGCCGGCGGTGATGCGTCTGGGTGATCAGGATCAACTGCCACAGCACGGCGAGCTGACGGTGATCCAGCCGGAAACCGACGAAGTGATCGATCCGCAACTGGTCTACGACTGGTCCGACAAACTCCAGCGCCCCCATGAGCTGCTGAAAGTGGCAGAATGCGGACACTTTTTTCATGGCAAGTTGACCGATCTCAAGGATCTGATCCTGCCGCGTCTCTCGAATTGATTGCAGTCTGACAAGCGATTACCCATGACGAACCGTACCCGTATCCTCACCGGCATCACCACCACCGGCACGCCGCACCTGGGCAACTACGCCGGCGCCATCCGCCCGGCGATCCTTGCCAGTCGCGACAGCAATGCCGATTCGTTCTACTTTCTGGCCGACTACCACGCCCTGATCAAATGCGATGACCCGCTGCGCATCCAGCGCTCGCGTCTGGAAATCGCCGCGACCTGGCTGGCCGGTGGCCTCGATGTCGACCGCGTGACCTTCTACCGCCAGTCCGACATCCCGGAAATCCCCGAGCTGACCTGGCTGCTGACCTGCGTTGCCGCCAAGGGCCTGCTTAACCGCGCCCATGCCTACAAGGCTTCGGTGGACAAGAACGTTGAAACCGGTGAAGACCCGGATGCCGGTATCACCATGGGCCTCTACAGCTATCCGGTGCTGATGGCGGCGGACATCCTGATGTTCAACGCGCACAAGGTGCCGGTCGGTCGCGACCAGATCCAGCATGTGGAAATGGCGCGCGACATCGGCCAGCGCTTCAACCATTTGTTTGGTCAGGGCAAAGAGTTTTTCACCATGCCCGAAGCGCTGATTGAGGAAAGCGTGGCGACGTTGCCGGGCCTCGACGGGCGCAAGATGTCGAAGAGCTACGACAACACCATCCCGTTGTTCTCCAGCGCCAAAGAGATGAAGGACGCGATCTCGCGGATCGTCACCGACTCCCGCGCGCCGGGCGAAGCCAAAGATCCGGACAACTCGCACCTGTTCACCCTGTTCCAGGCCTTCGCCACGCCGGCGCAATCCGACGAATTCCGCAGCGAACTGTTGGGCGGCCTGGGTTGGGGCGAGGCGAAGAACCGTCTGTTCCAGTTGCTCGACAACGAACTGGGCGAGGCTCGCGACAAGTATCACCAGTTGATCGAGCGTCCAGCAGATCTGGAAGACATCCTGCAGATCGGCGCGAAAAAGGCCCGTGCCGTGGCCACGCCGTTCCTCAACGAACTGCGTGAGGCCGTCGGCCTGCGTTCTTTCGTCAATCAGGTTCAAGTCGCAGCGACCACCAAGAAGAAAGTGGCGAAAGCCGCACGATTCGTCAGCTTCCGTGAAGACGACGGCAGCTTCCGTTTCCGTCTGCTGGCCGCCGATGGTGAGCAACTGCTGCTGTCGCGCAACTTCGCCGACGGCAAAACCGCAGGCCAGGTGACCAAGCAACTGCAATCCGGCCAGCCTTTGGACGTGCGCAGCGAAGACCAGAGCTTCAGCGTGTGGCTGGAAGGCGAGTGCGTTGGCGACAGTCCGGCATTCGCTGACAGTGCAGCGCGGGATGCGGCCATCGAGGCCCTGCGCATCGCTCTGACACCGGTTCAGGAATAATCAGCGGCGCGGCCCGACCAAGGGCTGATTGCCATTCTCAAGGGCCGTCGCTACAGTGACGGCCCGTTTTTGTTGCCTTGCTAACGAATTATGACGCCCCTAGAACGATACCAAGCTGATCTGAAACGCCCGGACTTCTTCCATGACGCCGCGCAGGAAACTGCTGTGCGTCATTTGCAACGCCTGTACGAGGACCTGATCGCCGCCGATCAGAACAAACCGGGGCTGCTGAGCAAACTGTTTGGCAAAAAGGATCAGGCGCCGGTCAAGGGTCTCTACTTCTGGGGCGGCGTGGGCCGCGGCAAGACTTACCTGGTCGACACCTTCTTCGAAGCGCTGCCGTTCAAGGAAAAGACCCGCACTCACTTCCACCGTTTCATGAAGCGTGTGCATGAAGAGATGAAGACCCTCGGCGGTGAGAAAAACCCGCTGACCCTCATCGCCAAGCGTTTTTCGACTGAATCGCGGGTCATCTGCTTCGATGAGTTCTTTGTCTCCGATATCACTGACGCCATGATCCTCGGCACGCTGATGGAAGAGCTGTTCAAGAATGGTGTGACCCTGGTCGCGACTTCAAACATCGTCCCGGACGGTCTGTATAAAGACGGTCTGCAACGTGCGCGCTTCTTGCCAGCCATCGCGCTGATCAAGCAGAACACCGAGATCGTCAACGTCGACAGCGGCGTCGACTACCGTCTGCGTCACCTCGAACAAGCGGAGCTGTTCCACTATCCGCTCGACGAAGCCGCTCACGAAAGCCTGCGCAAAAGCTTCAAGGCACTGACGCCGGAATGCACCGCTGCGGTCGAGAACGATGTGTTGATCATCGAAAATCGTGAAATTCGCGCGTTGCGTACCTGTGACGACGTGGCCTGGTTCGACTTCCGTGAACTGTGCGACGGCCCGCGCAGTCAGAACGATTACATCGAACTGGGCAAGATCTTCCATGCCGTGCTGCTCAGCGGTGTCGAGCAGATGAGCGTCACCACCGATGACATCGCTCGACGTTTCATCAACATGGTCGACGAGTTCTACGACCGCAACGTGAAGCTGATCATTTCTGCCGAAGTCGAGTTGAAAGATCTGTACACCGGCGGACGTCTGAACTTCGAGTTCCAGCGCACGCTGAGCCGTTTGCTGGAGATGCAATCCCACGAATTCCTGGCTCGGGCGCACAAGCCTTGAACCGATTCGGCAAATAAAAAAGGGCCTGCGAATGCAGGCCCTTTTTTATGTCTTGAAGATTCCTCGGATTCACCGCAATCCCCCTGTGGGAGCTGGCTTGCTCGCGAAAGCGGTATGTCATTCAACATCGATGTCGGCAGATGCGCCGCCTTCGCGAACAAGCCCGCTACCACAGGGGATCTCTGTATGCTTCGGGGGTTAGGCAGCCTGCTGAAATTGCTGCCGATACTGGTTTGGCGACAGTTCGGTGTGCTGGCGGAACAGTCGCGCAAAGAAGCTCGCATCGTCATAGCCGACTTCATAACTGATGGTCTTGATGCTCTTGCGGCTGCCCGACAGCAACCCCTTGGCCGTTTCGATGCGCAGCCGTTGCAGGTAATGCAGCGGTTTGTCACCGGTGGCGGTCTGGAAGCGGCGCATGAAGTTGCGGATGCTCATGCCGTGTTCGCGGGCCACGTCTTCGAAGCGGAATTTGTCGGCGAAGTGTTCTTCGAGCCAGTGCTGAATCTGCAGAATGATCACGTCCTGATGCAGCTTCTGCCCGCCGAAACCGATGCGCCCTGGCGAATAGTTACGCTGCACCTCGTAAAGAATATCGCGGGCCACAGCCTGCGCCACGTTGGCGCCGCAGAAGCGCTCGATCAGATAGATGTAGAGATCGCAGGCCGACGTGGTGCCGCCGGCGCAATAGAGATTGTCGGCATCAGTCAGGTGCTTGTCCTGATTGAGGTGAACCTGCGGGAAGCGTTCGGCGAAGGCGTTGAAGAAGCGCCAGTAAGTGGTTGCTTCCTTGCCATTGAGCAGCCCCGCCTCGGCCAGCCAGAACACGCCTGTGGCCTCGGCGCATAGCACGGCGCCGCGAGCGTGTTGTTCGCGCAACCAAGGCAGGATTTGCGGGTAACGGCTGCACAGCGTATCGAAATCGTCCCAGAACGCCGGGAGGATGATGATATCGGTGTTTTCGAGACCGCCATCCACCGGCATGACTACATTGCTAAAGCTTTTCACCGGTTGGCCATCAGGGCTGACCAGGCGTGTTTCAAACGCCGGTGTCAGGCCGTGGCCCAATTGTTTGCCGTAGCGCAGGCTGGCCACATGGAAAAAATCCTTGGCTTGCATGAGGGTGAAGGCGAAAACCTGGTCGATCGCCAGGATGCTGACGCGCCGTAAGGGCGTGGAGACTTGCTTAGACATAATTCAACTTTTGTTTTGTTTTTATAAGGGAAAGTGGTCACCAGACGGCTGGATCGTCTTATTTTTTGTCGGATGTGTCCAGTGTCCTGTGTCGGAGGGGAGGCTTAGTCTCTGAAGGGTGTATCCCTCCAATAACAAAGAAAGGTGCCGCATGATTCCCAGAACCTTGTTCAGTTCCGAGCACGAATTGTTCCGCGACAGCGTACGAACATTCCTCGAAAAAGAGGCGGTGCCGTTTCATGCGCAGTGGGAGAAACAGGGCTATATCGACCGCAAACTATGGAACAAGGCAGGGGAGGCGGGGATGCTCTGCTCGCACCTGCCGGAAGAATACGGCGGCCTGGGAGCGGACTTTCTTTACAGCACCGTGGTGATCGAAGAGGTCGGTAGGCTGGGCCTGACCGGGATCGGTTTCTCGCTGCATTCGGACATCGTCGCGCCGTACATCCTGCATTACGGCAGCGAAGCGCTGAAGCACAAGTACCTGCCGAAACTGGTGTCGGGTGAGATGGTTACGGCTATCGCCATGACCGAGCCTGGCGCCGGTTCCGACCTGCAAGGGGTCAAGACTACGGCCGTGCTCGACGGTGACGAGTATGTGATCAACGGCTCCAAGACCTTCATCACCAATGGTTTTCTCGCCGATCTGGTCATCGTCGTCGCCAAGACCGATCCGAAAGCCGGCGCCAAAGGCACCAGCCTGTTTCTGGTCGAGGCGAACACGCCAGGTTTCGATAAAGGCAAGCGCCTGGAGAAAGTCGGGATGAAGGCGCAGGACACGTCGGAATTGTTCTTCCAGGACGTACGCGTGCCCAGGGAAAACCTGCTGGGTCAGGCCGGGGCGGGATTTGCCTATCTGATGCAGGAGTTGCCTCAGGAACGTCTGACGGTAGCCATCGGTGGCCTGGCCTCGGCCGAAGCAGCGCTGCAATGGACGCTCGATTACACCCGTGATCGCAAGGCGTTCGGCAAGGCGATTGCCGACTTCCAGAACACTCGATTCAAACTGGCGGAAATGGCCACGCAGATTCAGATCGGACGGGTGTTCGTCGATAAGTGTCTGGAGCTGCATCTGCAAGGCAAACTCGACGTGCCGACGGCAGCGATGGCGAAATACTGGGGCACCGACCTTCAATGCAAGGTGCTCGACGAGTGCGTGCAACTGCATGGCGGCTACGGCTTCATGTGGGAATACCCGGTGGCCCGGGCCTGGGCGGATGCGCGGGTGCAGCGGATTTATGCCGGCACCAACGAAATCATGAAAGAGATCATTGCGCGGTCGCTTTGAGTCTTGCGTTGACTTGACTGGCGTCTTCGGCAAGCCCGCTCCCACAGGTTCGGTGATCGTGGGGGCGGGGTTGCTCGCTAAGACGGTTTATCTCGCGATCACGGCGCAGGGTTGGGGTGATCCTTATGAATCGCCTCAATCCCCTCCAGCACTTCATCTGAAAGCTTCAGATCAAAACTGGCGATGTTGCTGTCCAGTTGCTCAAGTGTCGTCGCACCAATGATGTTGCTGGTGACGAACGGCTGCTGGGTCACGAACGCCAAAGCCATTTGCGCCGGGTCCAGGCCGTGTTCGCGGGCCAGCGCCACGTAACGGGTGCACGCGGCCTCCGATTGCGCGTTGAAATAGCGGCTGAAGCGGCTGTAAAGGCTCAGACGGCCTTTCGGCGGACGTGCACCACCTTCGTACTTGCCCGACAAAAAGCCGAACGCCAGCGGCGAATAGGCGAGCAAGCCGCACTGTTCGCGGATGGCAATTTCCGCCAGGCCAACTTCAAAGCTGCGGTTGAGCAGGTTGTACGGATTCTGGATCGACACCGCGCGCGGCCAGCCACGGGCTTCGGCCAGCGCCAGAAAACGCATCGTGCCCCAAGGGGTTTCGTTGGACAGGCCGATGTGGCGGATTTTGCCAGCCTTTACCTGTTCGTCGAGTGCTTCGAGGGTGTCCTCCAGAGGTGTCAGGTTGGCTTCGATCTTGTGTTTGTAGCCCAGTTGTCCGAAAAAGTTGGTGCTGCGCTCTGGCCAGTGCAGTTGATACAAATCGATGTAATCGGTCTGCAGGCGCTTGAGGCTGGCGTCGACCGCTGCGGTGATGTGCTGACGGTTGTGGCGCAGGTTTTTGTCGCGGATGTAGTCGATGGTGTTGCCTGGGCCGGCGATTTTGCTGGCGAGGATCCAGTCGGCACGATCGCCGCGACTTTTGAAGTAATTGCCGATGTAACGCTCGGTGGTGGCGTAGGTGTCGGCTTTCGGCGGCACCGGATACATCTCGGCGGTGTCGATGAAGTTGATCCCGGCTTCCTTGGCCCGTTCGATCTGGGCGAAGGCTTCAGCTTCGGTGTTTTGCTCGCCCCAGGTCATGGTGCCGAGGCAAATTGCACTCACGTTCAGGTCGGTACGGCCTAGCTGGCGATAGTCCATCGGGTGCTCCTTGGGCAAAACAATCATAAAAGCAGGTTGAAATATTTTTCGCAATCTGCATAATTGCCGACCTCTTTCTGCAGTGGAAGTGATGCGCCGCCGCCGAAGAATCTTGCCGTTGAACGGACGCGCCGACCCGAGCCCCCGAAAGCGTCTGTATCCGGCTGCCTTTGACTTGTCAAAGTACGCACTATTCAGTAAGATCCGCCGTCTAATTTACAGGGCGGCCCCTGAGGCTATAAAGAATGAAAACTTTTACTGCTAAACCGGAAACAGTAAAGCGCGACTGGTTTGTCGTCGACGCTGCTGGTCAGACCCTGGGTCGTCTGGCCACCGAAATCGCGAGCCGTCTGCGTGGCAAGCACAAGCCTGAGTACACTCCTCACGTTGACACCGGCGACTACATCGTCGTAATCAACGCTGAGCAGATCCGTGTTACCGGTGCTAAAACCACTGACAAAATGTACTACTCCCACTCCGGTTTCCCGGGCGGCATCAAGTCGATCAACTTTGAAAAGCTGATCGCTAAAGCCCCTGAGCGCGTGATCGAGACCGCGGTTAAAGGCATGCTGCCTAAAAACCCACTGGGTCGCGACATGTACCGTAAGCTGAAAGTCTATGCGGGCGCTGCACACCCACATACTGCTCAGCAGCCCCAAGAACTGAAGTTTTAACGGAATAGTACATTATGTCGGCGACTCAAAATTACGGCACTGGCCGTCGCAAGACCGCAACCGCACGCGTTTTCCTGCGTCCGGGTACTGGTAAAATCTCCATCAACAACCGTTCGCTGGATAACTTCTTCGGCCGCGAAACTGCCCGCATGGTAGTTCGTCAGCCGCTGGAGCTGACCGAGACTGTCGAGAAGTTCGACATCTACGTCACCGTGATCGGTGGTGGTGTAAGTGGTCAGGCTGGCGCAATCCGCCACGGTATCACTCGCGCTCTGATGGACTACGACGAAACCCTGCGTGGCGCTCTGCGCAAAGCTGGCTTCGTTACTCGCGACGCCCGTGAAGTTGAACGTAAGAAAGTTGGTCTGCGTAAAGCGCGTAAGCGTCCGCAGTACTCGAAGCGTTAATTTCGCTTCCACGTTCAAAAAGAACGCCCGATTCCTCACGGAACCGGGCGTTTTTTTATGCCTGTGATTTATCAAAGAATTGCGCTGTGACAACTTGCCACATTCGTAGACCCCCTATACTACAAGGCTTGAGGGTGAGAGCTCCGGGTAATTCCCTTGTCAGAATTGGGGCTTTTCATTACCATCTCGGCAAAATTTTTATAAGTAACATTGATTTATTTAGTAGATGCCTGATTTAACAGGCCACAAAGCTGATGGGAGAGGACTGAATGAGCAATGACGGCGTGAATGCAGGCCGGCGTCGCTTCTTGGTAGCAGCCACATCCGTGGTGGGTGCTGCAGGAGCGGTGGGGGCTGCGGTCCCGTTCGTGGGGTCATGGTTTCCCAGTGCCAAGGCGAAAGCCGCTGGTGCACCGGTGAAAGTGAATGTCAGCAAAATCGAGCCAGGACAGCAGATGATTGCTGAATGGCGCGGTCAGCCGGTGTTCATTGTCCGCCGTACCGAGGAAATCCTGGGGAATCTTAAAAAGATCGAGGGGCAGCTCTCCGATCCGACCTCCAAAAACTCCACGCAACCCACCTATGTCGACCCGGAAGTACGTTCCATCAAGCCGCAAATCCTGCTGGTGATCGGGATCTGTACGCACCTGGGTTGCTCGCCGACCTTCCGTCCCGAAGTGGCGCCCGCGGATCTGGGCAAAGATTGGGTAGGCGGTTATTTCTGCCCTTGCCATGGTTCCCGTTACGATCTGGCTGGCCGCGTCTACAAGTCGCAACCTGCGCCTTTGAATCTGCCAGTTCCCCCGCATTCCTATGAGACTGATGACCTGATTGTCATTGGCATCGATACGGAGAAAGCGTGATGAGCAAGTTCATGGATTGGGTTGATGCGCGCTTCCCCGCCACCAAGATGTGGGAAGACCATCTCAGCAAGTATTACGCGCCAAAAAACTTCAACTTCTTCTATTTTTTCGGCTCCCTGGCGCTGCTGGTTCTGGTTAACCAGATCGTCACCGGTGTCTGGCTGACGATGAGCTACACCCCGTCGGCAGAAGAAGCGTTCGCTTCCGTCGAATACATCATGCGTGACGTCGAGTACGGCTCGATCCTGCGTTTGCTGCACTCCACAGGTGCTTCGGCGTTCTTCATCGTGGTCTATCTGCACATGTTCCGAGGCTTGCTCTACGGCTCGTATCAGAAACCGCGTGAGCTGGTCTGGGTGTTCGGCATGCTGATCTACCTGGCGCTGATGGCTGAAGCCTTCATGGGGTATCTGCTGCCATGGGGCCAGATGTCCTACTGGGGTGCCCAGGTGATCATTTCGTTGTTCGGCGCGATTCCAGTCATCGGTAACGACCTGACGCAATGGATTCGTGGTGACTACCTGATCTCCGGGATCACCCTGAACCGTTTCTTTGCCTTGCACGTTGTGGCCCTGCCGATCGTGATTCTCGGTCTGGTGGTGCTGCATATTCTGGCACTGCACGAAGTTGGTTCGAACAACCCTGACGGCGTTGATATCAAGAAGCATAAAGACGAAAACGGTATCCCGCTGGACGGCATTGCGTTCCATCCGTACTACACCGTGAAAGACATTGTCGGCGTGGTCGTGTTCCTGTTCATCTTCTGCACGATCGTGTTCTTTTTCCCGGAAATGGGTGGTTATTTCCTCGAGAAGCCGAACTTTGAAGTGGCTAACGCCTTCAAGACGCCTGAACACATTGCTCCGGTCTGGTACTTCACGCCGTTCTACGCAATTTTGCGGGCGATTCCGGACAAGCTTATGGGCGTGATCGCGATGGGGGCTTCGATTGCTTTGCTGTTTGTACTGCCTTGGCTTGACCGAAGTCCGGTCAAGTCGATGCGCTATAAGGGCTGGCTGAGCAAAATCTGGCTTGTGGTTTTCTGTGTGTGTTTTGTGCTGCTTGGCTGGACTGGCGTGAAAGCCCCGACACCGACTCTGACGTTGTTGTCGCAGGTCTGCACCTTCCTGTACTTCGCCTACTTCATTCTGATGCCGTTCTACACCCGGCTCGAGAAGACCAAACCGGTTCCGGAAAGGGTGACTGGCTGATGAAAAAATTATTCGCTGCACTGATTCTTGTTGCTTTGCCTGTGTTGTCGTTCGCCGCCGAGCACGGTCCTGAGCTGGAAAGCGTCGACATCGACGTTTCCGATAAAGCAGCCCTGCAAGATGGCGCGCGTACGTTCGCCAACTATTGCATGGGTTGCCACAGTGCCAAGTTCCAGCGCTACGAGCGGGTCGCCGATGATCTCGGCATCCCGCACGATGTGATGCTGGAGAAGCTGGTCTTCACCGGTGCCAAGATTGGCGATCACATGAGCATCGGCATGCAGCCCGCTGATGCCAAGACCTGGTTCGGCGCTGCGCCACCGGATCTGACGCTGGTCGCTCGCGTTCGGGGTACTGACTGGCTCTACGGTTATCTGAAGTCGTTCTATGAAGATCCTGCGCGTCCATGGGGTGTGAACAACAAGGTCTTCCCGAACGTCGGCATGCCTAACGTGCTGGTCGGCCTGCAAGGTCGTCAGGTCGTGGGCTGCAAACAGGTGCAGATCGTCGAAGACGGCAAGAAGCAATATGATCCGTTGACCGGTACGCCTTTGACTCATGAAGCGTGCGATCAACTGACCATCGTGCCGAAGTCGGGTGCTCTGAATGAAGAGCAGTTCGATGAGAAGGTCAAGAATCTGGTAACCTTCCTGGCTTACTCGGCTAACCCGGTTAAGCTGCAACATCAGCGCATCGGTACTTACGTTTTGCTCTACCTGGCGTTCTTCTTTGTGTTCGCCTACCTGCTCAAGCGTGAATACTGGAAAGACGTGCACTGATAACGCTTCAAGCATTGCTGTTAATCGCGCGCGCCCAAGGGTGTCTCCGATAGCGCAACGTCTGGCCAGCCAGGTGTTGCGGGAGGCACCCTCTGGGCGCGCGCGTTTTTCCGGTTCCGACAAATTCAACAAGCGAGGAGGATCGCCATGGGCGTGACCAATCGGTTGGCCTGTTACTCCGACCCCGCCGACCACTATTCCCACCGAGTGCGTATCGTACTTGCAGAGAAGGGTGTCAGCGCCGAGATCATTTATGTGGAAGCTGGTCGCCAGCCGCCTAAACTGATTGAGGTGAACCCTTACGGCAGTCTGCCGACGCTGGTCGATCGTGACCTGGCGTTGTGGGAGTCGACCGTGGTGATGGAATATCTGGATGAGCGTTACCCGCACCCGCCGTTGATGCCGGTTTATCCGGTGGCGCGTGCCAATAGCCGTCTGCTGATTCATCGTATTCAGCGTGACTGGTGTGGTCTGGTGGATCTGATCCTGGATCCGAAAGCCAAGGAAGCCGCGCGAGTTGTGGCGCGTAAGGAATTGCGCGAAAGCCTGACAGGCGTGTCGCCGCTGTTTGCCGACAAACCGTTTTTCCTCAGTGAGGAACAAAGTCTGGTGGATTGCTGCCTATTGCCAATACTCTGGCGTTTGCCGATTCTGGGTATTGAACTGCCGCGGCCAGCCAAGCCGCTGCTTGATTATATGGAGCGCCAGTTTGCGCGTGAGGCTTTCCAGGCGAGTCTGTCTGGCGTCGAACGCGATATGCGCTAAGGCTTAAGGAGCCGCTATGAACTCCAGTCGACCTTATCTGGTCCGCGCGCTCTATGAGTGGATTGTTGATAACGATTGCACCCCGCACATGCTGGTCAATTCCGAATACCCAGCGGTGCAGGTACCGCAGGGTTTTGCCAGTGACGGGCAGATTGTCCTGAACATCTCGCCGAGTGCTGTGCGTCATCTGCACATGGATAACGACGTGGTGACCTTCGAGGGGCGCTTCGGTGGTGTCCCGCACAGTCTTTACGTGCCAATCAGTGCAATCCTGGGCATCTACGCCCGGGAGAACGGGCAGGGCATGGTGTTCGACCTCGAGTCGCCGATGGATGATGAAGGCGATATCGAGCCGGATGACGACCTGCCACCTCCTGACAGCGAGCCACCGCGCCCAAGCGGCCGACCAAGTCTGAAAGTGGTGAAATAAAAAAAGGCGATCCGCAAGGATCGCCTTTTTTGTTACTGCAAGGGCGGGTGTCAGTCGATGTACTCGAACAGTTTCACGATTTTCTGCACGCCGGAGACGCCTTGCACCAGGTTGGTGGCCTGAGTGGCTTCCTGTTTGGTCAGCAGGCCCAGCAGGTAGACGATGCCGTTCTCGGTCACGACTTTGATGCGCGAGCCAGGAATGCTGGCGTCGGTGAGCATCTGGGTCTTGATCTTGGTGGTTAGCCAGGCATCGTTCTGACGGGCCAGCAGGGAGGAGGGTTGCAGCACTTGCAGTTCGTTGTGCACCTTCTTCACGCGCTGCACGTTGGCGGCGGCCTGCTCGGCCTTGGCCTTGAGGTCTTCGCGTGGTGTCTGGCCGGCCAGCAACACGACGCCGTTGAAGCTGGTGACGACGATGTGCGAATCGTTATCCAGGGCCGGGTCGGCCTTGGCGACGTTCACGCCCACTTTGGTTTCGATCAGCGAGTCGTCGATCTTGCTGCCGAAGGTGCGGGTGCCGCGGTCGTCTTCAATCGGCGCTTCACGGCTGGCATTCACCACTGAGGTGCAGCCGCTGATGCCGAGGCATAGAGTCAAGGCCAGAAGGCCAAGGCGATTAGGGGTCATTCTTCACTCCCGAACAGTTGGCTGTCGATCAGATCGCAAAGGCAATGGATCGCCAGCAAGTGGACTTCTTGAATGCGTGCAGTGACATTGGCCGGTACGCGAATCTCTACGTCCTCGGGCAACAGCAGCGACGCCATGCCGCCGCCATCGCGTCCGGTCAAAGCTACGACAATCATTTCGCGATCATGTGCGGCCTGAATCGCTTGAATAATGTTCGCCGAGTTACCGCTCGTCGAAATCGCCAGCAATACATCGCCTGGTTGACCGAGCGCACGGATCTGCTTGGAGAACACTTCGTTGTAGCTGTAGTCGTTGGCAATCGAGGTGATCGTCGAGGTGTCGGTGGTCAGGGCTATGGCTGGCAAGCTCGGGCGCTCGCGCTCGAAGCGGTTAAGCAGCTCCGAGGAAAAGTGCTGGGCGTCGCCCGCAGAGCCGCCATTGCCGCACGAAAGCATTTTGCCTTCGTTGAGCAGGGCATTGACCATGATCTGGCTGGCTTGCTCGATGTGCGGTGCAAGTACGTCCATCGCCTGTTGCTTGGTGTCGATACTGGCCTGGAAAAGCTGGCGAATTCGGGATTGCATGTCCATCTGTGTGACCTTAAGTAGCGCGGCTGTTCGGCACATGAATGTGCAGCCCGCAAAGCAAAGAGCAAAATGTGTCGGGTGAAAAACGGGTCGGGTGCAGGTGATCAACTGTCGAAAGCATTCTGCAACCAGTTCAGCTGACTCGGATGGCTGTCGATGGCCACCACGTCGAAGCGGCAGGGGGAGTTGGCCCAACGCGACTCGCGCTGAAGAAAATACTGCGCAGCGAAAATCAGTTTCTGCTGCTTGCGCCCATCGATACTAGCGAGCGCTCCACCCCATTGAGTGTTTTTTCTGTAGCGAACTTCAACGAATACTACTGTATCGCCATCAAGCATGACCAGATCAAGCTCGCCGCGTTTACATAACCAGTTCTGCGCCAGCAGGCGCAGACCTTGGTTCTGTAGATGCTCGAGCGCTTGGCGCTCGGCATCTTTACCGCTTTGCGAGCGTGACCTGTCGGGCATCAGCGCGGGGTATCCGGCAGACGTTGGACCTGACCATTGACGAACTGCGCCCAAGGCAACTGACGCACAACGCGTTGAGTCTGGGTCATGCCGAGGCTGCCCGACTGGCCTTCGATGCGGCTGTCCGGCAGGGCTTTGAGCTGGCTCAGGCGCGGAGCCAGGCGATAAGCGTCAACGCCCATGGCGTACAGACGCCCCAGACTGCCGGCCGCTTGCGGCCACTGTGCGGTGACTTGTTGGCGCAGCGGATCGCTGGTTTCCAGCAGCCATGGGGTTTCGCAGAAGCGAATGCCGTTCATGTCGTTGTACTGGTTCACATCGCCGCTGGCGCTGTACACATGGGAGGTCGCATAGACCGGAACGTCACCGGCGTACTGGAAGTTCAGGGTCGGCTTGATCTGCTGTGCCTGTTGTGGTGTCGAGGCGAGGAAGATGAATTCGATGTCCTGACTGCGCGACGGTTGTGCGGCTACGTTGGTGCCGGCAGCATTTTGCAGGCTCTTGGCGCGGGCTTCGCTCTGGCGCAGCCGGAACATATCAGCGATCTGCTGAGCCAGTTGCACAGGTTGATCAATGTGCTCGATGGCGACAACGCTGCCGCCATTGGCTTGCCAGTCCTGGCTGAACGCGCGCATTACGCGGTCGCCCCATTCGCCTTTCGGCACCATGATCGCAGCGCGGTGCAGGCCGTCGGCGCGTGCGCGGCGGGACACTTCGCGGGCTTCGTCTTCAGCCGCCAGACCAAACTGAAACAGCTGTGCCGGACCTTGATCGCCTTCGCTGTAGTTCAGTGCCAGGGTGGTGATAGGCAGTTGTGGGCGAGTGCTCAGTTGTTTGACCAGTGGTTTTTCCAGCGGTCCGACCACCAGTTGCACGCCATTGGCTTGAGCCTTGCGATAGAACTCATCCATCGAGGTCAGCTTCGTGCTGTCGTAAAACTCGATGGCTGGCGGCTTCTGCCCGGCCTGTTGAGCCTGATAGTGCGCAGCCATGAAGCCTTCGCGTAGCGCTTTGCCGACAGCAGCCAGTTGACCATCTTGTGGCAGCAGCAGGGCAATCTTGCTCAGGGGCTGGCTGGTCAGCTCCTTGAGTTTGGCCAATGGCAATGGCAGCTTGATGGCGGCCGGATGCTTTGGATTTTGTGCACGCCAGGTGTCGATGGCGGCTTGCTGTTGTTCCAGGGTGCCGGCGGTTTTTACGGCCAGTGCCAGGCCCATCCAGCCACCGAGATCGTCGGTGGTGTTGGGTTGCAGTTGATCGGTCGGCAGCGAGGCGATCAGGCTCCAGATGGCTTCGTGGTTCTTGCTGGCGGCTTCACCTTGCAGCATCGGGGCGATGAAGACGCGCTCACGGGCAGCGGCGAGCGTCTGGCCATCGGCTTCCAGGGCGCGGGCGTGCACGGTGCCGGTGCGTATCTGCTGATCTTCCGGCATTTCACCCAAGTGTTGCAGGCTCGGATGGCTCAGCGCGGTCAGCGCCGCTTTTGGCTGATTGCGCGTCATGGCCAGTTCCGCTGCCAAGGTGCTGGCGAAAATCTGCTGGCCTGGCTTGAGTTGCTCCAGTGGCACTTGTTGCAGGATCTGTGCGGACTGTCCGGCATTGCCCTGGCGATAAGCCAGATCTGCGGCGCTCAGGCGCAACAGGGCAGCTTTTTCCGGGGTTTTAGCTTGGGTAGCCTGTTCGAGCATTTGCTCGATGCTGGCATCCGGAGTCCGTGGAAGTTCGCCAAGGCTGGAGGAAGGGGAGCTGGCGCAAGCCGCCAACAAGGCAGCGAGGCAAAGGGCAGTGAACAGCCGCAGGCAAGCGATCATGTAAATGTTCCTGATACTCGATCAAATTAGCGTGGAATTGTACCCAAGCGCTGGCCGGGGCGCGATGTTACTGGCATGAATCAGTCAATTTAGCTGAAGGAAATGTTGCCGCAGCGCACAGTTACGCACAAAACCCAAGGATGCCTGAACGCATCGCGAGCCTCGTGACGCGTTACAATGCCGGCTTTTACCGATCATGAGGTGTGCGCTTTGACTGCTCCAGGTCCTTTGAATTCCGCTGCTGGCTCGCTTTATGTGGTGGCGACGCCCATCGGCAACCTGGACGACATCAGCGCCCGGGCACTGAAAATTCTCCGTGAAGTGGCACTGATCGCGGCGGAAGACACGCGTCACTCGCAACGATTGATGCAGCACTTTGGTATTTCCACACCGCTGGCCGCCTGCCACGAACATAACGAACGAGATGAAGGTAGCCGCTTTATTACCCGTTTGCTGGCGGGTGACAACGTGGCGTTGATCTCTGATGCAGGAACACCGCTGATTTCCGATCCGGGGTATCACTTGGTGCGTCAGGCACGGGCCGCCGGGATCAATGTGGTGCCGGTGCCAGGCGCCTGTGCGCTCATTGCTGCGCTATCGGCGGCGGGGCTGCCGTCTGACCGGTTCATCTTCGAAGGTTTTCTGCCGGCCAAGTCAGTCGGACGCAAGGCGCGCCTGGAAGCCGTCAAGGAAGAGCCGCGCACGTTGATTTTCTATGAGGCGCCGCACCGTATCCTTGAATGTTTGCAGGACATGGAGGCGGTTTTCGGTGGCGAGCGTCAGGCGTTGCTGGCCCGTGAAATCACCAAGACGTTCGAAACCCTTAAAGGTTTGCCGTTGGCTGAGCTGCGCGCATTTGTGGAGTCCGACAGCAATCAGCAGCGCGGCGAGTGTGTGGTGTTGGTGGCAGGCTGGACCGCGCCGGAGTCCGAAGACGCTGTCAGCAGCGAGGCGATGCGCATCCTTGATTTGTTGCTCGAAGAGATGCCGCTCAAGCGTGCGGCGGCGCTTGCAGCGCAAATCACTGGTGAGCGTAAAAACGTGTTGTATCAAGTCGCGCTGGATAAACAGAAGGGTGAGTAACCCATCGCACAGAGCGGGTTTGCGGCTATTAAGGCTTGTTCTTCAGTCGCTCTGCCGTTAACCTTCGCGGCGGAGAGTCGATCGGACAGTCGCTGCCCTCTATGAAAATTAGGGGGGGGAGGAAAGTCCGGGCTCCATAGGGCGAAGTGCCAGGTAATGCCTGGGAGGCGTGAGCCTACGGAAAGTGCCACAGAAAATAACCGCCTAAGTGCTTCGGCACCGGTAAGGGTGAAAAGGTGCGGTAAGAGCGCACCGCACGTCTGGCAACAGTTCGTGGCTAGGTAAACCCCACTTGGAGCAAGACCAAATAGGGTCCCAAGGCGTGGCCCGCGCTGGGACCGGGTAGGTTGCTAAAGATGTCCAGTGATGGCCATCGTAGACGAATGACTGTTCAAGACAGAACCCGGCTTACAGATCGACTCTCCACCTTTTTCTTTCCCTGCTTGAATCAATGGCATCAGGGCTGTGTATTATCAGCAGGCCCTGGCTGAACGTTCGGCAGCGGCAAATGCAGTAATAGCCATTTCCCACCTTGCTTCAATCAACAGCAGAAGCGCATTTGTAATACCGAAAAAATCTTACTCTTAACAAATTACTTTAACTTTCGATCGCAGCTTTCAGTGCGGCATCAAGTTATGGGTCAAAAGTAGTCGCCAGATTCTCGTTGCACCTCCTTTTATGCTCCTAAATCTCCGTTCTGTAAGGGTTTTCCTTTAATCCGCGCCTTGACGGTGTGGTGGGCGCATTCCTATAGTGTGCGCAAGTGGCGGAAAGTGGCATGAAGTGGGTTTTTTGAGCTCAAAACGATAAAAATTGGAGAAACGCAGACGTGTTTCGCGGAGCTAACGCTATCAGTCTCGACGCAAAGGGCCGTCTCGCTATGCCGAGCCGGTACCGTGACGAGCTCGAATCGCGTAGTTCCGGCCAGTTGATTGTCACGATCGATGCCGTTGATCCATGTCTGTGTGTTTACCCGCTCGATGAGTGGGAAATCATTGAAACCAAGTTGCGCGCGCTCCCTTCGCTTCGCGAAGAGAACCGTCGCCTGCAGCGTTTATTGATTGGTAATGCCGTCGACCTCGAGCTCGATGGCAGTGGTCGTTTTCTGGTTCCGCCGCGTCTGCGCGAATACGCCAAATTGGATAAGCGCGCAATGCTGGTAGGCCAACTGAACAAGTTCCAATTGTGGGACGAGGATGCATGGAACGCGGTATCTGCCGCCGACCTTGCTGCCATTCAACAACCGGGCGCGATGCCTGATGAACTGCGTGATTTGATCCTGTGACTATTGATAGCGGCTTTAACCACATCACCGTACTGCTTGACGAAGCCGTCGAGGCTCTCGCCGTACGTCCTGATGGCTGCTATCTGGACGGCACGTTCGGGCGCGGCGGGCACAGTCGGTTGATCCTCAGTCAGCTCGGGCGGGACGGTCGACTCATCGGGTTCGACAAGGATCCCCAAGCGATTGCCACCGGGCAAGCGCTAGCGGCCGAAGACGGCCGCTTTGTCGTTGTGCAGCGCAGCTTTGCCGAGCTCGGTTCAGTCGTCGCCGAACGGGGGCTGGACGGCAAGGTCAGCGGTATTCTGCTCGATCTGGGCGTGTCGTCGCCGCAACTCGACGACGCAGAACGCGGCTTCAGCTTTCTCAATGACGGCCCGCTGGACATGCGCATGGATCCGTCCCGAGGCATCAGCGCCGCCGAGTTCGTCAATACCGCACCGGTTGAAGAAATCGCCCGAGTGTTCAAGGAGTACGGCGAAGAGCGTTTCTCCGGGCGCATGGCCCGTGCCGTCGCCGAGCGTCGCGATATCAAACCGTTCGAGCGCACCGCTGATCTGGCCGAAGTGTTGAAAGTCGCCAACCCGGCATGGGAGAAGGGCAAGAACCCGGCTACCCGTGCATTCCAGGGTTTGCGCATTCACGTCAACAACGAATTGGGTGACCTGGAAGCTGGCCTCGAAGCGGCGCTGCAAGCTCTGGAAGTGGGCGGCCGTCTGGTCGTGATCAGTTTTCATTCGCTCGAAGACCGTATCGTCAAGCTGTTCATGCGCAAACTGGTGAAAGGCGAAGCCGACAACCTGCCGCGCAACCTGCCGGTTCGCCACGTTGCGTTCGAACCGAAAATCAAAATCCATGGCAAAGCGCAGGCGGCCTCCGACGCCGAACTCAAAGCCAACCCACGTTCCCGTAGCGCCGTCATGCGTGTCGCGGAGAAGTTGCGGTGAGCAAGCTTTTCGCCAAGCCACTGCCTGGCGGCAGCTTTTTCATGCTGCTGCTGTTTGTCGGCGTGCTCGTGTCGGCCATCGGCGTGTCTTACAGCGCGCACTGGAACCGTCAGTTGCTCAACAACCTTTATAGCGAGCTGAGCGTGCGCGACAAGGCGCAAGCCGAATGGGGTCGTCTGATTCTCGAGCAAAGCACCTGGACCGCACACAGCCGGATCGAAGTACTGGCCACTGAACAACTGAAAATGCACATCCCGGGCGCGGCTGACGTGCAGATGGTGGCGCCATGATGAAGCTTGAAGGCGCACTCTTTCCGTGGCGCTTCCGCCTGATGCTGGCGCTCCTCGGCGTGATGGTCGCAGCGATCTGCTGGCGCATTATCGACCTGCAAGTGGTTGACCGTGACTTCCTCAAAGGTCAGGGCGATGCCCGCAGTCTTCGTCACATTCCGATTCCTGCACACCGTGGTTTGATCACCGACCGCAACGGCGAACCTTTGGCGGTCAGTACCCCGGTGACCACCCTGTGGGCCAACCCCAAGGAAATGCAATCGGCCAAAGAGAAGTGGCCTGCATTGGCGACAGCGCTGGGGCAGGATCCGAAAGCACTGACCGAGCGCCTGGAAGCCCAGGCCAACAAAGAATTCATTTATCTGGTGCGCGGGCTGACTCCCGAGCAGGGTCAGGCTGTGCTCGACCTTAAAGTGCCGGGCGTCTATGGCATCGAAGAATTCCGGCGTTTCTATCCGGCCGGTGAAGTGACGGCGCACATGGTCGGATTCACCGACATCGATGACCACGGTCGTGAGGGTATCGAACTGGCTTATGACGAATGGCTGGCCGGGGTGCCGGGCAAACGACAGGTCATCAAGGATCGGCGCGGGCGGCTGATCAAGGATGTCCAGGTCACCAAAAACGCCAAGGCCGGTAAGCCCTTGGCGTTGTCCATTGACCTGCGTCTGCAATATCTGGCTAACCGCGAACTGCGTAACGCGATCATCGAGAACGGCGCCAAGGCCGGCAGCCTGGTGATCATGGATGTGAAGACCGGCGAGATCCTTGCCATGGTCAACCAGCCGACCTACAACCCGAACAACCGCCGCAACCTGCAGCCGGCGATGATGCGTAACCGCGCGATGATTGACGTGTTCGAGCCCGGTTCGACCATGAAAGCGATCTCGATGAGTGCTGCGATCGAGTCCGGCCGGTGGAAACCGACCGACACCGTCGAGGTGTATCCGGGAACCTTGCAGATTGGTAAATACACCATCAAGGACGTCTCCCGAAGCGAAGGCCCGGTGCTGGACATGACCGGCATTCTGATCAATTCCAGTAACGTCGGCATGAGTAAGGTCGCCTTCGATATTGGTGGTGAAACCATTTACCGTCTCGCGCAGAAAGTCGGCCTGGGCCAGGACACCGGCCTCGGTTTCCCGGGGGAGCGCGTTGGCAACCTGCCTAACTACCGTGAATGGCGCAAGGCCGAAACTGCGACACTGTCCTACGGCTACGGTATTTCCGTGACCGCGATCCAGTTGGTCCACGCCTTTTCGGCGCTGGCCAACAACGGTCGTCTGGCACCGCTGACGCTGATCAAAACCGACAAGCCGCCGCAAACCACGCAAGTGCTGCCTGAAGCCGTCGCGAAAACCATGCAAGGCATGCTGCAGCAAGTGATCGAGGCGCCTCGTGGCGTGTTCCGTGCGAAGGTGCCGGCGTATCACGTGGCTGGCAAGTCGGGGACGGCGCGCAAGACATCGACGGGCACCAAGGGCTACGCCGAAAATTCCTACCGCTCGCTGTTCGCCGGTTTCGGCCCGATGAGCGACCCGCGTTACGCAATCGTTGTGGTGATCGATGAGCCGTCCAAGGCCGGTTACTTCGGTGGCCTGGTATCGGCGCCGGTGTTCAGCCGTGTGATGTCCGGCACCCTGCGTCTGATGAACGTAACCCCGGACAACCTGCCGACGACACAACAGGCCAACGCCACCCCGGTTATTCCGCTGAAAGCCAATGGAGGGCGCGGCTGATGTCTCTGAGTCTGAACAAGATATTCCCTCACGCCGGCCACGATCTGTTGATCCGTGAACTGGCGCTGGATAGCCGCAACGTGCGCGCGGGTGACCTGTTCCTCGCGGTGCCTGGCGGCAAGTTCGATGGCCGTGCGCACATTGCCGATGCGCTCGCGCGCGGCGCAGCAGCGGTGGCTTATGAGGTGGAAGGCGCCACGGTGCTGCCGATCACTGATGTTCCGCTGATCCCGGTCAAGGGTCTGGCCGCACAGTTGTCGGACATCGCCGGGCGCTTTTACGGTGAGCCAAGCCACCATCTGAAGCTGATCGGCGTGACCGGCACTAACGGCAAAACCAGCGTGACCCAATTGGTGGCGCAAGCGCTGGATCTGCTCGGACAGCATTGCGGCATCGTCGGCACGCTGGGTTCCGGCTTCTATGGCGCACTGCAAAGCGGCCTGCACACCACGCCCAATCCAATTGCCGTGCAAGCGACTTTGGGCGACCTGAAACAGGCCGGCGCCAAAGCTGTCGCCATGGAGGTGTCGTCCCACGGTCTGGATCAGGGGCGGGTGACCGCATTGGCATTTGACGTGGCGGTGATGACCAATTTGTCCCGCGACCATCTGGACTACCACGGCACGATGCAGGCTTACGCCGAGGCCAAGGCCAAGCTGTTCGCCTGGAGCGATCTGAAGTGCCGTGTGGTCAATCTCGACGATGATTTCGGCCGGCAACTGGCGGCCGAAAAACGCGATTCGCGTCTGATTACCTACAGCCTGCTCGACAGCAGTGCCTATCTGTATTGCCGCGAAGCCCAGTTCGATGACCACGGCGTGCTCGCCACCCTGGTGACGCCGCAAGGTGAACATCATTTGCGCAGCACGTTGTTGGGGCGTTTCAACCTGAGCAATATACTGGCCGCGGTCGGTGCCTTGCTGGGGCTGGATTACGCACTGGACGAAATTCTTAAAGTACTGCCAAAACTCGAAGGCCCGGCCGGTCGCATGCAGCGTCTGGGCGGTGGCACGCAACCGTTGGTGGTGGTCGATTATGCCCATACCCCGGATGCCCTGGAAAAAGTGCTGACGGCATTGCGCCCCCACGTCAAAGGTCGGTTGCTGTGCCTGTTCGGCTGCGGCGGTGATCGCGATCGCGGCAAGCGTCCGCTGATGGCCGAAGTGGTCGAGCGTCTGGCCGATCAAGTGCTGGTCACTGACGACAACCCGCGCACCGAAGACCCGGCAGTGATTTTCGATGACATCCGCGCCGGTTTCACCGCTGTGGATAAAGTCACGTTCGTTGCCGGCCGTGGTCAGGCAATTGCCCAACTGATCGCCGGCGCTTCGGCGGATGACGTGATCGTGCTGGCGGGTAAAGGTCACGAGGACTATCAGGAAATCAACGGCGAGCGCCATGCCTTCTCTGATCTGGTCGAGGCCGATCACGCCCTGACCGCGTGGGAGGTGGCCCATGCTTAAGGCCCTCACGCTCAGCGAATTGACCAACGCGCTCGACGCACGCCTGATCAGCGCCGATGCCAGGTTCGACGGCGTCAGCATCGACAGCCGCGCGATCCATCCCGGCCAACTGTTTATTGCCCTGACCGGCCCGCGTTTCGATGGTCATGACTATTTGAACGACGTCGCCGCCAAAGGCGCCGTTGCCGCGCTGGTCGAGCGTGAAGTCGCCGACAGCACGCTGGCGCAACTGCTGGTCAAAGACACCCGCCAGGCCTTGGGCCAGTTGGGTGCCTTGAACCGTGCCGCCTTCACTCAGCCAGTCGCTGCCATCACTGGCTCCAGCGGCAAAACCACCGTCAAGGAAATGCTCGCGAGCATCCTGCGTACTCGCGGTCCGGTATTGGCCACCCGTGGCAACCTGAACAACGACCTCGGCGCGCCACTGACCCTGCTCGAACTGGCACCGGAACACACGTCGGCCGTGATCGAACTGGGCGCTTCGCGTCTGGGTGAAATTGCTTACACCGTTGGGCTGACCAAGCCCCATGTGGCGATCTTGAACAATGCGGGCACCGCTCACGTCGGCGAATTCGGCGGGCCGGAAAAAATCGTCGAAGCCAAAGGCGAGATCATCGACGGTCTGGCAGCGGATGGCGTTGCCGTGCTCAATCTCGACGACAAGGCCTTCGGTATCTGGAAGACCCGCGCTGCCGGGCGCAAAGTGCTGACCTTCGCCCTCAGCAATTCGCAGGCTGACTTCTATGCCAGCGACTTGAGCACCGATGCGCGTGGCTGCCCGGCCTTCAATCTGCACACGCCTGAAGGTGTCGAGTACGTTCAACTGAACCTGCTCGGCACGCATAACGTCGCCAATGCCATGGCCGCCGCCGCCGCCGCACACGCCTTGGGTGTGTCGCTCTTCGGCATCGCCACCGGGCTTGGCGCGGTGCAACCGGTCAAGGGTCGCACCGTTGCGCAACTGGCGAAGAACGGCATGCGCGTGATCGATGACACTTACAACGCAAACCCCACCTCAATGTGCGCGGCCGTTGATATACTCGCCGGCTTTTCCGGCCGCACCGTCCTGGTGCTCGGAGACATCGGCGAGTTGGGCGATTGGGCGGAGCAGGGGCACCGCGACGTGGGCGAGTACGCCCGGGGCAAGGTTTGCGCGCTTTATGCCGTTGGGCCGAACATGGTCCACGCCGTAACCGCTTTCGGTGAACAGGCGCATCACTTCGGCACGCAAGCCGAACTGATCCAGGCCCTCGACGCCGAGCAGGACACAAACACCACCATTTTGATCAAGGGTTCGCGCAGTGCAGCGATGGAAAACATCGTGGCGGCTCTGTGCGGGTCCAGTCTGGAGAAACATTAATGCTGCTGCTGCTAGCGGAGTATCTGCAACAGTTCTACAAAGGCTTCGCGGTCTTCCAGTACCTGACCCTGCGCGGGATTCTCGGTGTGCTGACCGCGCTGGTTTTGTCGCTGTGCTATGGCCCGTGGATGATCCGCACTTTGCAGAACCGTCAGATCGGTCAATCCGTTCGTAACGACGGCCCGCAATCGCACCTGTCCAAGTCGGGCACACCGACCATGGGCGGCGCCTTGATTCTGTCCTCGATTGGCGTCAGCACCCTGCTGTGGGCTGACCTGAGCAATCGTTATGTCTGGACCGTGCTGCTGGTGACCCTGTTGTTCGGCGCCATCGGCTGGGTCGACGACTACCGCAAAGTCATCGAGAAAAACTCCCGTGGCCTGCCGAGCCGCTGGAAGTATTTCTGGCAGTCGGTGTTCGGCCTGGGCGCAGCGATCTTCCTTTATATGACCGCTTCCACGCCGGTGGAAACTACGCTGATCCTGCCGATGCTCAAGGATTACAGCATCCCGCTGGGCGCCGGTTTCATCGTGCTGACCTACTTTGTGATCGTCGGTTCGAGCAACGCGGTCAACCTGACTGACGGCCTCGACGGTCTGGCGATCATGCCAACCGTGATGGTCGGCGGCGGCCTCGGTATTTTCTGCTACCTGTCGGGTAACGTGAAATTCGCCGAATACCTGCTGATCCCATATGTGCCCGGCGCGGGGGAACTGATCGTGTTCTGCGGTGCGCTGATCGGTGCCGGTCTGGGCTTCCTCTGGTTCAACACCTATCCGGCGCAAGTGTTCATGGGTGACGTCGGCGCACTGGCGCTGGGCGCAGCCCTGGGCACCATCGCGGTGATCGTCCGTCAGGAAATCGTCCTGTTCATCATGGGCGGCGTGTTCGTGATGGAAACCCTGTCAGTCGTCATTCAGGTGGCGTCCTTCAAGCTGACCGGTCGCCGTGTATTCCGCATGGCACCGATACACCACCACTTTGAACTCAAAGGCTGGCCCGAGCCACGCGTGATCGTCCGTTTCTGGATCATCACCGTGATTCTCGTGCTGATCGGCCTTGCCACCCTGAAGCTGAGGTAGAACGAGTGTCTCTGATCGCTTCTGACCACTTCCGCATCGTTGTCGGCCTCGGCAAGAGCGGCATGTCCCTGGTTCGCTTCCTGGCGAACCGGGGCGTGTCGTTTGCCGTCGCCGATACGCGGGACAATCCACCGGAACTGGCCACGCTCAAGCGTGACTATCCGCACGTGGAAGTGCGTTGTGGCGAGCTGGACGTCGAATTCCTGTGCCGTGCCGACGAGCTCTACGTGAGCCCCGGCCTGGCGTTGGCGACCCCGGCCCTGCAAGCCGCTGCCGCCCGTGGCGTGAAACTGTCCGGCGACATCGAGTTGTTCGCGCGTAACGCACAGGCGCCAATCGTGGCCATCAGCGGTTCCAACGCGAAAAGCACGGTCACCACCCTGGTTGGCGAGATGGCGGCTGCGGCCGGCAAACGCGTCGCGGTGGGCGGCAACCTCGGGACGCCGGCGCTGGACTTGCTCAGCGACGACATCGAGCTGTACGTGATGGAACTGTCGAGTTTCCAGCTGGAAACCACCGACCAGCTCAACGCCGAAGTGGCGACCGTACTCAACATCAGCGAAGACCACATGGACCGCTACAGCGGTCTGCCGGCCTATCACCTGGCCAAGCACCGGATCTTCCGTGGTGCCAGGCAATTTGTGGTCAACCGTCAGGATGCACTGACGCGGCCATTGATCGGCGAGGGCCAGCCGTGCTGGACCTTCGGTCTGAGCAAACCGGATTTCAAGGCGTTCGGTATCCGGGAAGAAGACGGCGAGAAATACCTGGCCTTTGAATTCCAGAACCTGATGCCGGTGCGCGAGCTGAAAGTTCGCGGCGCACACAACCAGTCCAACGCTCTGGCGGCCCTGGCGCTCGGGCATGCGGTCGGTCTGCCGTTCGACGCGATGCTCGCAGCGCTGCGCAACTTCGCCGGCCTCGAACACCGCTGCCAGTGGGTGCGCGATCTGGACGGCGTTGCTTATTACAACGACTCCAAAGCCACCAACGTTGGCGCCGCGCTGGCGGCCATTGAGGGCTTGGGTGCGGACATCGACGGCAAGATCGTGCTGATCGCCGGTGGCGATGGCAAGGGGGCCGAATTCAACGATCTGCGTGATCCGGTCGCCGCCCACTGCCGTGCCGTGATTCTGATGGGCCGCGACAGCGACAGGATCGGCGCCGCCCTCGGCGACGCCGTTCCACTGATCCGCGTAACGTCATTGGTTGAGGCCGTCGAGCAATGCCGCGCCGCTGCCCAACCGGGCGATGTCGTGCTGCTGTCGCCAGCCTGCGCCAGTTTCGACATGTTCAAGCATTACGAAGACCGTGGTCACCAGTTCGTCCGCGCCGTGGAGGAACTGACATGAGCCTGAGAAACATCATCAAACCGTATCCGTCGCCGATCATCACCGGGCGCGGGATCGACCTCGATTTCCCGATGCTCGCCGGGTGCCTGGCGCTGCTCGGTCTCGGCCTGGTCATGATCGCGTCGGCGTCCACCGAAGTGGCCGCCGCGCAGTCGGGCAGTGCGCTGTACTACATGATTCGCCACCTGATCTATGTGGCGCTGGGCCTTGGCGCCTGCATCATCACCATGATGATTCCAATCGCCACCTGGCAACGGTTGGGCTGGCTGATGCTGCTCGGTGCGTTCGGTCTACTGGTGATGGTGATCATTCCGGGCATCGGCCGGGAAGTGAACGGTTCGATGCGCTGGATCGGTTTCAGCTTCTTCAACGTTCAGCCATCCGAAATCGCCAAAGTGTTCGTGGTGATCTACCTCGCGGGTTACCTGGTGCGGCGCCAGAAAGAAGTGCGCGAGAGCTGGATGGGCTTTTTCAAGCCGTTCATCGTGCTGCTGCCGATGGCGGGGCTGTTGCTGATGGAGCCGGACTTCGGCGCCACCGTCGTGATGATGGGCGCGGCCGCGGCCATGCTGTTCCTTGGCGGAGTCGGCTTGTTCCGCTTTTCGCTGATGGTGGTGCTGGCGGTCGGGGCCGTGGTTTTGCTGATTCAGATGCAGCCGTACCGGATGGCACGTCTGACCAACTTCGCCGACCCGTGGGCCGACCAGTTCGGCGCCGGTTATCAATTGTCGCAAGCCTTGATCGCGTTCGGTCGTGGCGAATGGCTGGGCGTTGGCCTGGGCAACAGCGTGCAGAAGCAGTTCTACCTGCCGGAAGCGCACACCGACTTCGTGTTCTCCGTACTGGCTGAGGAGCTGGGCGCGGTGGGTTCGCTGTGCACCGTGGCGCTGTTCGTATTCGTGTGTATCCGTGGCATGTACATCGGTCTGTGGGCCGAGAAGGCCAAACAGTACTTCGCCGCTTACGTGGCTTACGGTCTGTCGTTCCTGTGGATTGGTCAGTTCCTGATCAACATCGGTGTGAACGTCGGCCTGCTGCCAACCAAGGGCCTGACCTTGCCGTTCCTCAGTTATGGCGGCAGTTCGTTGGTGATCTGCTGTGCCTGCCTGGGTTTGTTGTTGAGGATCGAGTGGGAGAGTCGAACCCACCTGGGCAGCGAAGAGATGGAATTCCATGAGAGCGACTTCGCCGAGGAGCCGAATCATGGGCGCTAACGTATTGATCATGGCCGGCGGAACCGGCGGCCACGTGTTCCCGGCGCTGGCCTGTGCCCGCGAGTTTCAGGCGCGCGGCTACACCGTGCACTGGCTCGGCACGCCACGCGGGATCGAGAACGAACTGGTCCCGGCGGCCGGGCTGGAACTGTATCGGATCAACGCCACTGGCCTGCGCGGCAAGGGCAAGCTGTCGCTGCTCAAGGCGCCGTTCATGCTGCTCAAGTCGGTCTGGCAGGCGCGGGCGATCATTCGCAAGCTGCGTCCGGTGTGCGTGGTCGGCTTCGGTGGTTATGTGACTGGCCCCGGTGGTCTTGCCGCGAAGCTGGCCGGCGTGCCGGTGATCGTTCACGAACAAAACGCCGTGGCCGGCACCGCCAATCGGTTGCTGGTGCCGTTCGCCGCCCGGGTGTGTGAAGCCTTCCCCGACACCTTTACTCTGTCGGACACCCGCCGTACCACCGGAAACCCGGTGCGCAGCGAGCTGTTCCTCGAAACACCGCGACCTGCTCTGGCGGGTCGCAAAGCGCGTTTGCTGATCCTGGGCGGAAGCCTTGGTGCAGAGCCGTTGAATAAATTGCTGCCTGAAGCCCTGGCCCAAGTTGCTGCCGATTTGCGCCCGGAAGTGTTTCATCAGGCCGGCAAAAACCACGATGAAGTGACTGCAGAGCGCTACCGCGCTGCCGGCGTGGATGCGCAGGTGCAGCCGTTCATCAAAGACATGGCCCAAGCCTATGGCTGGGCCGACCTGGTGGTGTGCCGCGCAGGCGCGTTGACCATCAGTGAGCTGGCTGCCGCCGGTCTGCCCTCGATGCTGGTGCCTTTGCCCCACGCGATCGACGATCACCAGACCCGCAACGCCGAATATTTGGCCCGTGAAGGCGCAGCCTTCCTGATGCCGCAAAGAACGACTGGTGCCGCGGACCTTGCCGCGCGCCTGACAGAGGTCTTGATGCAACCGCAACGACTTGAAGAAATGGCCCAAGCGGCCCGCCGTCTGGCGAAACCCGATGCCACCCGTAGTGTGGTCGATTCCTGTCTGGAGGTGTCCCATGGTTGAGAATCAGAAAGCCATGCCACAACCGGAAATGCGCCGCATCCGTCGCATCCACTTCGTCGGTATCGGCGGCGTGGGCATGTGCGGCATTGCCGAAGTGTTGTTGAACCTGGGTTATGAAGTGTCCGGTTCCGACCTGAAAGCTTCGCCGGTCACCGAGCGTCTGGAATCGTTCGGCGCCCACATTTTTATCGGCCACCGTGCCGAGAATGCCGCTGCCGCCGACGTGCTGGTGGTGTCGAGCGCCGTCAACACCTCCAACCCGGAAGTGGCGACCGCGCTGGAACGCCGCATCCCGGTGGTGCCGCGTGCCGAAATGCTCGCCGAGCTGATGCGCTACCGCCACGGCATCGCCGTGGCCGGCACCCATGGCAAAACCACCACCACCAGCCTGATCGCTTCGGTGTTCGCCGCCGGTGGCCTGGACCCGACGTTCGTCATCGGTGGTCGTCTGAATGCCGCGGGCACCAATGCCCAGCTCGGCACCAGCCGTTACCTGATCGCCGAAGCGGATGAAAGCGATGCCAGCTTCCTGCACCTGCAACCGCTGGTGGCTGTGGTCACCAACATCGACGCCGACCACATGGCGACCTATGACGGTGACTTCAACAAACTGAAGAAAACCTTCGTTGAGTTCCTGCACAACCTGCCGTTCTACGGTTTGGCAGTGATGTGCCTGGACGATCCGGTGGTGCGCGAAATTCTGCCGCAGGTCAAACGTCCGACCGTGACCTACGGCTTCAGCGAAGACGCCGACGTGCGCGCGATCAATGTGCGCCAGCAAGGCATGCAAACCTTCTTCACCGTGCTGCGTCCAGACCGTGAGCCGCTGGAAGTGTCGGTCAACATGCCGGGCAATCACAACGTGCTGAACTCGCTGGCGACCATCTGCATCGCCACCGACGAAGGCGTCAGCGATGAAGCCATCGTCCAGGGCCTGTCGGGCTTCCAGGGTGTCGGTCGACGCTTCCAGGTCTACGGCGAACTGCCCGTGGACGGCGGCAATGTGATGCTGGTCGACGACTACGGTCACCACCCGACCGAAGTCGCCGCGGTTATTAAAGCCGTACGCGGTGGCTGGCCGGAGCGCCGCCTGGTGATGGTCTATCAGCCGCACCGCTACAGCCGCACCCGTGACCTGTACGACGATTTCGTCAATGTACTGGCCGACGCCAACGTGCTGCTGCTGATGGAAGTCTATCCGGCCGGTGAAGAGCCGATCCCGGGCGCTGACAGCCGCAAGCTGTGCAACAGCATCCGCCAGCGCGGTCAGCTCGACCCGATCTACATCGAACGCGGTGTTGACCTCGCACCGCTGGTCAAGCCGTTGCTGCGTGCCGGCGACATTCTGCTGTGCCAGGGCGCCGGCGATATCGGCGGTCTTGCACCCAAACTGTTGAAAAGTGAGTTGTTCGCTGGCGCCGTGGCGGCGTCGGTCGAGGGGAAGTTGAAATGACTGCTGCCTACGCCAAGCTGTTCTCTACTATTGCGCCGAAAGACTTCGGCCGCGTCGCCGTGCTCTTCGGTGGCTTGAGTGCCGAGCGTGAGGTTTCGCTGAAATCGGGTAATGCCGTGCTCGAGGCGCTGCAAAGCGCGGGTGTGGACGCGTTCGGGATCGACGTCGGCGAAGACTTTCTGCAGCGTCTGCTGAGCGAAAAAATCGACCGTGCCTTCATCATTCTTCACGGCCGTGGCGGTGAAGACGGCAGCATGCAGGGCTTGCTCGAATGCGCCGGCATTCCGTACACCGGCAGCGGCATTCTGGCCTCGGCACTGGCAATGGACAAACTGCGCACCAAGCAGGTCTGGCACAGCCTCGGGATTCCGACGCCGCGTCACGCCGTGCTGTGCAGCGAAGCCGATTGTATTTCTGCTGCGACGGAACTGGGCTTGCCTTTGATCGTCAAACCGGCCCATGAAGGTTCAAGTATCGGGATGGCCAAAGTGAGTTCTGCGTCCGAGTTGATCGACGCATGGAAAGCGGCCAGTACCTACGATTCGCAAGTGTTGGTTGAGCAATGGATTCAAGGTCCGGAGTTCACCATCGCCACCCTGCGTGACCAGGTGTTGCCTCCTATCGCCCTGGGTACACCGCACACGTTCTACGACTACGACGCCAAGTACATCGCCAACGATACCCAGTACCGCATTCCGTGCGGGCTGGATGCCGCCAAGGAACAGGAACTCATGGAACTCACGGCCAAGGCCTGTGAGGCGCTGGGTATTGCCGGTTGGGGCAGGGCGGACGTGATGCAGGACGCCGACGGGCAATTCTGGTTTCTGGAAGTGAACACCGCACCGGGCATGACCGATCACAGTCTGGTGCCGATGGCAGCCCGTGCTGCCGGTCTGGATTTCCAGCAACTGGTTCTGGCCATTCTGGCCGCCAGTGTTGAAGACGCTCGAGGTTAAGACGATGCAAGGCGCTCAGCTCAGACATCAGCCACCCGCACCCGGTCGCAAGCCGGTGCCGCGGGGTGCCAGCCGAATGGTGGCCAAAGAGCCGATGTCCGCGCGCCTGCCAAAAGCCAATTTCGGCTTTCTGAGAAGTCTGTTCTGGCCGGTGCTGCTGTTGGTGCTCGGTTTCGGTACTTACGAAGGCGCCCAGCGTCTGCTGCCTTACGCCGACCGGCCGATCAGCAAGATCGCTGTCCAGGGCGACCTGAGTTACATCAGTCAGCAAGCGGTGCAGCAGCGAATCGCTCCGTATGTGGCGGCAAGCTTCTTCACCATCGACCTGGAGGGCATGCGCAAAGAACTGGAGCAAATGCCCTGGATCGCCCACGCCGAAGTGCGCCGCGTGTGGCCGGATCAAGTGGTGATCCGCCTCGAAGAGCAACTGCCGGTGGCCCGTTGGGGCGACGAGTCGTTGCTCAACAACCAGGGCCAGGCGTTTACGCCCAGAGAGCTGGCGAACTACGAACACTTGCCACAGCTGTTCGGTCCTCAACGGGCCCAACAGCAAGTGATGCAGCAATACCAGGTGCTGAGCCAGATGCTGCGACCGATGGGCTTCTCGATTGCCCGCCTGGAATTGCGTGAGCGCGGTAGCTGGTTCCTGACCACCGGCGCCGGCAGTTCAGGCCCCGGCATCGAGTTGCTGCTGGGACGCGGCAACCTGGTGGAAAAGATGCGCCGCTTCATCGCCATCTATGACAAGACGCTTAAAGACCAGATTACGAACATTGCGCGCATCGATCTGCGCTACGCCAACGGCCTTGCTGTTGGCTGGCGGGAACCTGTAGCGCCGACGACAGCCCAACCGGCTGTCGCGAAGAATTAAGAAGAGGCAGGACCCATGGCAAACGTGCAAAGCGGCAAAATGATCGTCGGTCTGGATATCGGCACCTCCAAGGTGGTGGCGCTGGTAGGCGAGGTCTCGGACGACGGCACGCTGGAAATCGTCGGTATCGGTACGCACCCGTCCCGCGGCCTGAAAAAAGGCGTGGTGGTGAACATCGAGTCCACCGTGCAATCGATCCAGCGTGCGATCGAAGAAGCCCAATTGATGGCGGGCTGCCGCATTCACTCGGCGTTCGTAGGCGTGGCCGGCAATCACATCCGCAGCCTGAACTCCCACGGCATCGTCGCGATTCGTGACCGTGAGGTGAGCTCTGCTGACCTTGAGCGTGTCCTGGACGCTGCGCAGGCCGTGGCGATCCCGGCTGACCAGCGCGTGCTGCACACCCTGCCGCAAGATTACGTGATCGATAACCAGGAAGGTGTCCGCGAGCCTTTGGGCATGTCCGGCGTGCGTCTGGAAGCCAAGGTTCACGTCGTCACCTGCGCCGTCAACGCCGCACAGAACATTGAAAAATGCGTGCGCCGTTGTGGCCTGGAAATCGACGACATCATTCTCGAACAACTGGCTTCGGCCTATTCGGTCCTGACCGACGACGAAAAAGAGCTGGGCGTGTGCCTGGTCGACATCGGCGGCGGTACCACCGACATCGCGATCTTTACCGAAGGTGCGATTCGCCACACGGCGGTGATCCCGATTGCCGGTGACCAGGTGACCAACGACATCGCCATGGCGTTGCGCACCCCGACCCAGTACGCCGAAGAAATCAAGATCCGTTACGCCTGCGCCCTGGCCAAACTGGCCGGTGCCGGCGAAACCATCAAAGTGCCGAGCGTCGGCGACCGTCCACCGCGCGAGCTGTCGCGTCAGGCCCTGGCCGAAGTGGTCGAGCCGCGTTACGACGAACTGTTCACCCTGATCCAGGCCGAGCTGCGTCGCAGCGGCTATGAGGACCTGATCCCGGCCGGCATCGTCCTGACCGGCGGTACTTCGAAGATGGAAGGCGCCACCGAACTGGCCGAAGAAATCTTCCACATGCCGGTTCGTCTGGGCGTGCCGCATGGCGTCAAAGGTCTGGATGACGTGGTGCGCAATCCGATTTATTCCACGGGCGTTGGCTTGTTGATGTACGGCCTGCAAAAGCAGTCCGACGGGGTTTCGTTCTCCGGCATCGGCAGCCGCGACAGCTACAGCAGCGAGGAGCCACAGGCGCCGTTGCTCGATCGATTGAAGAAGTGGGTTCAAGGCAACTTCTAAAGCTTTACCGCAACACCGCAACAAAATGCAGTAGGCGAAAAAACTAGAGAACGTAAGGAGAGGGAAAATGTTCGAACTCGTAGACAACATCCCCGCAAGCCCGGTAATTAAAGTTATCGGTGTTGGCGGTGGCGGCGGCAACGCTGTCAATCACATGGTCAAGAGCAACATCGAAGGCGTCGAATTCATCTGCGCCAACACTGATGCTCAAGCGCTGAAAAACATCGGCGCGCGTACCATCCTGCAACTGGGCACAGGTGTCACCAAAGGCCTGGGCGCCGGCGCGAATCCGGAAGTCGGCCGTCAGGCTGCTCTGGAAGACCGCGAGCGCATTGCTGAAGTGCTGGCCGGCACCAACATGGTGTTCATCACCACGGGCATGGGCGGTGGTACCGGTACCGGTGCTGCGCCGATCATTGCCGAAGTGGCCAAGGAAATGGGCATCCTGACCGTTGCTGTCGTAACGCGTCCGTTCCCGTTCGAAGGCCGCAAGCGTATGCAGATCGCCGACGAAGGCATCCGCATGCTGTCCGAAAGCGTCGACTCGTTGATCACCATTCCTAACGAGAAGCTGCTGACCATCCTCGGTAAAGACGCAAGCCTCCTGTCGGCTTTTGCCAAGGCTGACGATGTACTGGCCGGTGCCGTTCGCGGTATTTCCGACATCATCAAGCGTCCGGGCATGATCAACGTCGACTTTGCCGACGTGCGTACCGTGATGAGCGAAATGGGCATGGCGATGATGGGCACTGGCTGCGCCAGCGGTCCGAACCGTGCACGTGAAGCCACTGAAGCGGCCATTCGCAACCCGCTGCTGGAAGACGTGAACCTGCAAGGCGCACGCGGCATTCTGGTGAACATCACCGCCGGTCCTGACCTGTCTCTGGGTGAGTACTCCGACGTGGGTAGCATCATCGAAGCCTTCGCTTCCGAGCACGCCATGGTCAAGGTCGGTACCGTTATCGATCCGGACATGCGCGATGAACTGCACGTCACCGTGGTTGCCACCGGTCTGGGCGCGAAGATCGAGAAGCCTGTGAAGGTTATCGACAATACCGTTCACACCTCGATGGCGGCTTCTCAGGTGCAGCAACCGGCTCCGGCCCGTCAGGAAGCGCCAGCGGTGAACTACCGTGATCTGGACCGTCCGACCGTCATGCGCAACCAGGCTCAGGCCGGTGCTGCGGCTGCCGCGAAGATGAATCCGCAAGATGACCTGGACTACCTGGATATCCCGGCATTCCTGCGTCGTCAGGCCGATTGATGGAATGTATCAGGCCTATGAAGGTGATTGGTGTTCAGCAAAGGTTCGGTCTGCTATCATCGCCAGCCTTTGTTGATACCAGTTCGCAATTTGCGCTGAAGCGGCCCAAGCCATGATTAAACAACGCACACTGAAAAATATTATCCGTGCCACAGGTGTAGGCCTGCATTCCGGGGAGAAGGTCTACCTGACCCTCAAGCCTGCGCCTGTCGACACTGGCATTGTGTTTTGTCGCGCTGACCTCGACCCTGTGGTGCAGATTCCTGCCCGCGCGGAAAACGTCGGTGAAACCACTATGTCGACGACGCTGATAAACGGCGACGTCAAAGTGGACACGGTAGAGCACTTGCTCTCGGCCATGGCTGGCCTGGGCATCGATAACGCCTACGTCGAGCTCTCCGCGTCCGAAGTCCCGATCATGGATGGCAGCGCTGGACCCTTCGTATTCCTGATTCAATCGGCTGGCCTGGAAGAACAGGACGCCGCCAAGAAATTCATCCGCATCCTGCGTGAAGTGACAGTGGAAGACGGCGACAAGCGCGCCACTTTCGTTCCTTTCGAAGGGTTCAAGGTGAGCTTCGAGATCGATTTCGATCACCCGGTTTTCCGGGACCGCACCCAAAGTGCAAGCGTGGACTTTTCCAGCACTTCTTTCGTAAAAGAAGTCAGCCGCGCCCGTACCTTTGGTTTCATGAGTGACATCGAGTACCTGCGCAAGCACAACCTCGCACTCGGCGGCAGCGTTGAAAACGCAATCGTGGTCGATGCCGATGGCGTACTGAACGAAGACGGCCTTCGCTATGAAGACGAATTCGTGAAGCACAAGATCCTCGATGCCATTGGCGATCTGTACCTGCTGGGCAATAGCCTGATTGGTGAGTTCAAAGGCTTCAAGTCCGGTCATGCACTGAACAACCAGTTGCTGCGCAAGTTGATTGAGCAGACAGATGCTTGGGAAGTGGTGACGTTCGAAGACGCCAGCACCGCACCCATCTCTTACATGCGCCCTGTTGCGGCGGTGTAAGTAAAAAACCTCTCTAGTTTTTTGAAGGCCACCTTTGGGTGGCCTTTTTTTATTGTTTGAAACAGAACTCAGCCCGCCAGCACTCGGTTGCGTCCACCTTCCTTGGCCTGATACAACGCCTTGTCCGCCGCAAACAGCAACTGCTCCAGCGTCATCTCGCTCGCTGCCGTCCAGGTGCTGATACCGATACTCACCGTCATCGGCACCTGTGCCCCGTCGACCAGCGGCAATTGTTCCACCGCCTCACGAATATGTTCGGCAATCTGCTGCGCGCCATGACTGTCGGTCTCGGCAAGAATCACCGAAAACTCCTCGCCGCCATAACGCGCCACCAAGTCTGCCGGCCGTCGCACGTTCGCCGTGATGACTTTGGCCAGCTCGCGTAATGCCTGGTCACCCGCCTGGTGCCCATGCCGGTCGTTAAAGGCCTTGAAGTGATCGGCATCGATCATCATTACCGACAATGGTTTGCCCGCACGCTGGGCGCGGAACCACTCGTGGCGCAGCGATTGATCGAGCATCCGCCGATTGGCCAGACCGGTCAGTGCGTCCGTGGCAGCCAGTTGCGCCAGATCCCGTTCGGCCCGTTGGCGCAGGCGCAGTTCGCGGGCGAGCAGCCAGGTCAGCCACAACAACCCCAGACACAACACCCCCGTGGCGCCGCTGATCAGCATCGCCGTACGCCGCCAAGTGGCGAAGACTTCATCGCCGGACAGCGCAACGATGACCACCAGGGGCAAATTGCCGACCCGCGAATAGGTGTAGAGCCGCTGCTGTTGATCCATGCTCGATGTGCTGCTGAAACTCCCACTGCCGTCCCTGTCGCGCAGTATGCGCAGCACGTTGGGCCGGTTGCCGAAGCTTTTGCCGATAGAGTCGCTTTGCAGGTAAGGTTTCTGCGCCAGCAACACGCCATCGTTATTGATGATGTTGAGTGTGCTGTCGTTGCCGATATTCAGGCTGTTGAACAACTGCTCGAAGTAATCGAGCTTCATCGACGCCACAGCCACGCCGATGAACTCACCAGTGTCCGAAGACACCCGCCGACTGAAGCTGATCCGCCATTGGTTGGCCTCATCGCAATCACAACGGGTCTTGAACGGACGGCTGATAAACATGCCGACGTCGCGGTTGAACGCATGGGCCAGGAAGTAATCACGGTCGGCGAAATTGCCGGGTTTAGGTTCGACTCTTGAAGAGTCGGCGATCACATCGCCGTGTTTGTCGAGCAACAGAATGTCGCCCTTGAAGCGTGCAGTGGTCGAGCGGTCGAACAGCGCCAGATGGCGGATTTGAGGCGAGACCGCTTGCAAGTCGTCGCGCTGTGCAGCGGCAATCAGACCTTGCAGCGTCAGGTCGTACAGCTCGACGGTACGCAGCACGTCGGCGTCGATCAACTGGGCAATGGTCGTGGCACTGCGGGTGGCCGTTTCCTGAGCGTTGGCGTGCTCACGGATCAGTAGAAAAGTGACGATGCACAAAATCGCGAACACGGTCAGCGAACTGCCGCAGATCAGCAGCAGCTCGGGGCGTCCGGTCTTGCCCGCAACAGGTGGGGTAAGGCTCGCGATCATGATGCGCTTTCGGTTAAGAGGTCCTTTGAGCGTAGCGCCGATCCTAGAAGACGTTGATCGGGTAGTCGAAGATTACGCGGTATTCATCAGTGTCTGTATCAATCGCGCCGTAACCGTTGCTGCCACGGTGGGTTGCCCATTGCAGACGCACGGCCAGATCTTTGGCCTGACCGCTTTGCACCACGTACTTTAGATCGATGTCGCGTTCCCAGTGCTTGGCGTTTCGCCCTTCGGCGCTGTACCAATTGGAGTAACCCTGACTGTCCGGGTCCACTTTGCTCAGATCAAGCGTTCCGCGCGAGTAGGACACCGCCCAATTCAGGCCCGGCACACCGACACCCGCGAAGTCATAGGCGTATTTGAGCTTCCACGAGCGTTCGTTCGGGCCGTTGAAGTCCGAGTATTGCTGCGAGTTGTCCAGGTAAACGCTGTCGCCCTGACTGATGTAATCGAACGGCGTGTTGCCGTTGACCCGCTGATACGCGGCGGTGACGCTGTGGCCGCCGACACCGACCGTGACGTGCAAGCTGTAGGTGTTGTTGTCGATGTTGCCCAGCAGCGCATCGCCCGTGTCTTGGGTGTGATAGACGTGCAGGCCCGGATTGAGGCTGATCACATCGTTCAATTGCCAGGTGTAGTCGAGGTCGTAGTAGTACTGGTTCCAGATGTCTTTGAGTTCGGAGGCGTAAAGGTTGCTGGTCAGGCCCTCGACACCGCTCCAGGCCACGCCCGCCCAGTTCAGGTGACGGCTGTCATCGCCATCGGCCAGGGCGCCATAGGAGGTGCCGATGCGTGTGTGGCCGCTCTGGTTGTAAGGCTTGGTGAAACTGGCCTGACCGCCTTCGATCAACCAGCCGTCGAAGCTGTGGTTGGTCAGGCTGACGCCTCGGAACGTCTGCGGCAGCATACGGCTGTCACCACCAGCAATCACCGGGTTGGTGAGAAACAGATCGCCGGCCTTCAGCTCGGTATCGAACGCGCGCATTTTCAAGGTGCCGCCGGCCGTCGAGAATGCGCCCGGCGCTTTGCCGTGGCCATCACTGATCGGCAGGATGCTGGAGCCATCCGTACCGCCACCGCCGTCGAGTTTCAGCCCGAGCATGGCGTGTGCATCAACGCCAAAGCCGACCGTGCCTTCGGTATAGCCGGACTGAAAGATGCCGAGAAAGCCCTGGCCCCACTCGATGTTGTCGTCTGTGCGCTGGAGACGATTGCGATTGATGTAGTAATTGCGGGCGTTGAGGTTGAGGTTTGAGCCCTCGACGAAACCTTCTTTGGCCGGCTCATCGGCGTGGGCGGAGGATGCCATCGTTGCGGCAACTGCAATGAACAACGGAGTAAAACGGACTGGGTAACGCACGTGCTGGGGAGCTCCTTGGGGTCGATTGGCACTTCAATGTATCGAGGTGCTCAACGTTTCTTATTGGGGAAGACGCACCAAACGGCTTTCAGACCACAACGAAAAAAGGCCGCTGAAAGGCAGCGGCCTGCAATGACGACGGTTGAACGGGAAGAGCCAAACAACCGCGTCGAGGGAAGCGGAACAGGGCGTGACTCAGCTGTCTTTCTCTGGCGATTGAGCCGCGCCGGCGGCGGCCTGTGGGGCTTGCGTGGCGTCTTTGGCCTTGGCCACCATTTCAGCCTGGTGCTGATCGTACGCTTGGGCTCGTGCAATTTTTTGCGCCACGAACGCTTGGGATTCTTCAGCCATCGCCATCGGCGACAGGATCAATGAGGACAAAACGAAAGCGCTGGCAATACCCATACTGTTGGACATTCTGAAAACCTTCTTGCTTGGCAAGTGCTGTTTGGTGCGGGCAAAGATAAGGTCGCTTTGCGCCTGGAAACAGCGTGATTTTCATAAATGACTGTTACAGCAACAGCAAATATCGGCGGGCCCTGGTGTATTGATCTTCCGGTCTATGGAAGACAGCGCTGAGAGCCGACCCGCCACTGCGCGCCTAAAGATCCGCTCTCGCCAGCGGATACACCTTATATAGCCCAAGCATTAACGGCGTGGGTCTCTACGGGAGTGTCCTGTCATGAAACCCAGAACCGTCATTTCGAGTGTGTTGGTTTTGCTTGCGCTCACGGTCTCTGCTGCCCCGCAAGGCACTGCCGGGGAGATCCGTTTCACCGGTCAAATCGTCGATTCCGGCTGTGAAGTCGGGCGAGCGGGAACATTGGCTTTCAGTGAATCGCGCCAGGTCGAGCTCAAGCCCGGCATGCGCTTCGATGTCGATACCTACCGCAACGCGTGCAGCCATGAGACGTTGCCGTTTGCCATGACCTATGAGTCGCTGAAGACCTCGGCCGACAAAGGCATTGTGACCATCACTTACCTGTAAACCGTTCGGCGTGCGCCGCAAATCTTCAGGTGCTGACCCACGGCGCACAGGTATACTGCGCGCCTTTGTGGCTCACTGATCGGGCCCGATTTTTTGCTTTGCGGAGCTTTTATGACTTCCCCGACCCTACCGCCGGTTGACGACGCCGTGAGCGATGTCCCGGCTGACCTGGCCGACGCCAACGAAACCAAAACCGAGATCCCGGCTTTCAAATTCCCGTTCAAACCGGGCGAGTTGGCGGGCGCCAAAGGTTCGAACCAGCCGTGGTACAAGAACGGCGCCAAGAATGGCCACACCAAGACCCCGGGCATGGCGCCGCCGGGCACCCGTCGTTCGATGGGCAAGCGCTGAGTTTCATTCCCCTCTCAGGCCTGGCTGTGATGTTCGATCACGGTCAGGTCATCAGCCTCAGCGAAAATGCTGGATCATGCCGCCCGTAGCGAGATGAACGCATACGTCTGCGCCGGCTCAGTCACCACCTGCCCTCCGGCCGCCAGCACTTGCCCGGCAATGTCATCCCCGGACACATGAAACAGCCATTCACTCAGGGCTTCGTTCGGCGGTTGCGCGCTCACTTGGTCTATCACGGTGGCAAACGCCGCCATATTCGGCAAATACGCGGTAAAGCCATCGCCCTTGAGCGCCGTGGTGCGAATGCCGAGCCTGGCGCAAATCGCCTCTTTGATCTGGATGTCATCGCGATCCGCCTGACGTGAACGCTGTATCAGCTCCACCAATTGCTGATCAACCAGTTCACCGCCGACGATCAGCGCCGGGCCCTGTTCCCAAGACTCCGGCGGGCAATCCTTGGCGGCAGGATTGAGCGGAATATGCGGGTTGATTTCCGCTGGATAAATCCGGCACACCAGGGGGCGACGTTCATAAATCCGACAGCGCTTGTCTTCGTCAAGATTCCGGCAGGGGCCGACGTTGTATGCGGCAAAGGTGATGGCTACGTGGGCATCGGCCATACCGCTGCGCACCACCACCGACCGCCGTTCGGCGTGCTCGCGCTGCTGCGCCGGTAAGCCCAGGCCGTTGCCGAGGAATGCTTCGACCAGCACGATCACCTGGCCGCCATCCGCTGCCCACATGCGGGCCTCGGAGAGGGTCAGGGGGACATGGTGGTCAGTGCAGCATTTGCCGCAACCTACGCAGGAAAACGTCGTATTCATTGAACGATCAATCTTCAATCAGGGTGTGAAACGGCGACGTAAAGTCGCCGTGCAGGCTCCTGTCGAAGCAAGTTGTGCGCCATTTACTGCGCTTTGGCGGTGGGGCGGATCGAGTCCCATTCGGTGACGAAGGCGCTTTTTGACTTTTTGTTGAACAGGCACAGCTCTGTACCTTGCTGGCCCTTCATGTGTTTTTGCGGGTATTGACCTTGCAGCAGAACGGCGGTGTAACCGACTCGGCGATCGAATTGCGCGGGGTTGCCAACCGGTTTGACGTTTTTCAGGCCACTGGCCTTGGTGCAACTGGCGAGTACGCTTTTGTCGTAGGCCGCCCAGGCTTCGGGGCTGGAGGCGTGGGCCAGGGAGGTGAGCGCGGTGAGGCAGAGCAGGCTTAAGGTGAGGGTCTTCATGGTGGGCATCCTTGTTATGGCCAAGGTTGGAGTATGCCTGAGTGTGAGACGTTGTCTGTGCCGACGTCGTCGCGGGGAAGCAGTGGATCAGTGCGGGACGATTTCCCGGCGAACCACATACATCCCGGCACTCTCATACAACCGCTGCGCCCGAACGTTATCTTCCAGCACCTTCAAATCGACGAACCCCTCGCGTCGTTGCTGAAACACCTTGAATGCATTGAGCAGCAACGCCCGACCGAGACCTCGGCCTCGAGCACGCGGATGTACCACCAGATTCTTGATGTAGGCACTGGTCCAGCATTGCGCTACACCGACGACGCCCTCGGTATCGTGGGCAATAAAACACAGGGTCGGATCGTATTCGGGATCGGTTTCAAACCGTTGCTGCCATTGCTCCAGCGCTGGCACCCGGCCGCCACCGTCGCGATAGCCCAGTTGCATCAGGTGGTGCACGGTCGGGGCCAGTTCGGCGTTATAAAGGCTGACCTCGATACCCTGCGGCCAGACAATTGGCGGCGCCTCCGCGCGCAGATCGCGGCGCATCAGCAAGCAGTGCGTCTGGCCCAAGGCTCAGTGTCCGCTGGCGGCAACGTGTTTGGCCGCTTCGATCAGGCGTTGGGTCAACTCCGGCGAGGAGAACTTGGTCAGCACCGCGTTGGCCCCGGCCAGACGGGCTTTTTCGCTGTTCATCGCGCTGTCGAGCGAGGTGTGCAGCAGCACGTAGAGGTGAGCGAAGTCCGGGGTCTCGCGCAGGGTCCGGGTGAAGGCGTAGCCGTCCATCTCGGACATTTCGATGTCCGAGACGATCAGGTTGATCTGCCGCGCCGTGCCCTGCAGGTCGAGCAGGCAGTCGATGGCTTCCTTGGCGCTGCGGGCGGTGTGGCATTGCAGGCCGAGGTTACGCAGGGTATGCACCGATTGCTGCAGCGCTACCTGGCTGTCGTCGACCACCAGAATCCTTGCGTTGCCGAGGACTTCGGCGTCTTCCATGGTCAGGTCGGTGGGGGCCATTTCAATCTGCGCCGGGGCGATGCTGTGGATAACTTTTTCGATGTCCAGCACTTGCACCAGCGTGCCTTCGACCGAGGTCACGCCGGTAATGTAGGCGCGCACACCGCCGGAGCCGAACGGCGGCGGTTTGATGTCGGTGGTCAGGCAATGGATGATTTTGCTCACGGCCTGTACATGCAGGCCTTGTTTCGAGCGGCTGACGTCAGTGACGATCAGGCAGCCGCCGTTCGGGTCTTCCAGCGGTCGCTCGCCGATGGCGCGGCTCAGGTCGATCACCGACAGCGAGGCGCCGCGCAGGGTGGCGATGCCTTTGACGTGCGGGTGCGACTCCGGCAGCTTGGTCAGCGGCGGGCAGGGGATGATTTCACTGACTTTCAGCAGGTTGATCGCCATCAGCTTGCCGCTGCGCAAGGTAAACAGCAGAAGCGAAAGTGAATCTGCGCGGGCTTTGTTGGAGGACATAAAAACCTTCTGTGGAAAAAGGTGATGGGCGAAGGTGGAATCGCCAAAAACGATCGATGCCGGGTTATCGGCGTTTAAAGGATGGGCTTTAGGTCAGTTGTCAGGTGAGGGGCTTCTCAAGCTTTTCAGTTTTTCATGCCGAGGCGCTTGGCCATCCGCCCCAGATTTGCCCGATCCAACCCTAACTCGCGCGCCGCACTTGCCCAGTTATCCTGATTGCGCGCCAGCGCCGCACTGATCAACTGGCGCTGATACGCCTCGGTCGCCGCGCGCAAGTCCCCGCTGATGAGCGATACAGGCGCCACAACAGCGGCCGCCGGCAAAGGCGAGTTATCCACAACCTCATGCGGTAAATCCAGGTCCGCGGCACTCAGGCTGAGTATTTTCGGCCTTACTTTGCTGTTGCCCAGCGCTTTGAGGGCACTGCGACCGATCAGGTGTTCAAGCTCTCGCACGTTACCCGGCCAAGTGTAGGCGAGCAGGGCCTCTTGGGCGTCGCTGTTGAGCCGCAGGCTGTTGAGGCCCATGCGCGAACGGTTCTGTTCGAGGAAGAATCCGCTGAGCAGCAGCACGTCACGCCCGCGATCACGCAACGCCGGCACCCGCAGCGGGTACACGCTCAGGCGGTGGTAGAAGTCGGCGCGATAACGGCCGCTGCGCACTTCTTCGGCCAGGTCGCGGTTGGTCGCGGCGATCAAGCGCACATCGACCTGATGCTCCTTGTCCGAGCCCAGGCGCTGCAATTGGCCGCTCTGCAGAACCCGTAGCAACTTGGCCTGCACCGTTAGCGACAACTCGCCGACCTCGTCGAGAAACAGCGTGCCGCCATTGGCCAGCTCGAATTTGCCGCGCCGGTCACTGGTGGCGCCGGTAAACGCGCCGCGTACATGGCCGAACAACTCGCTTTCCACCAGCGTGTCGGGCAGGGCGGCGCAGTTGAGGCTGATGATCGGTTTATCAGCGCGAGGGGAGGCGGCGTGAATGGCTTGGGCGACCAGTTCTTTGCCGACCCCGGTTTCGCCGGTGATCAACACGGTCAGATCACTGCCACCCACCAGATTGATTTCTTCTACCAGCCGTTTAAGGGCTTTGCTCTGGCCGATCATTTCGCGGTGCTGCTGGCCGCTGGCCTGGCGGTAGACCTCCGCGCGCTGGTGTTCGTCTTCGGCGCGAGTCGCCAGACGTTCGATGCGCTCGGCGGCGTTGACCGTGGCCGAGGCGAGGCTGGCGAAGGCTTGCAGCGCATCCAGTTCGATCGGTTCGAAACGCTCGGGATCCAGGGCGTCGAGGGTGATCAGGCCCCAAAGCTTTTCATCGACGAACAACGGGCAACCGAGGCAGTCGTGGACTTGGAGATGATCGTCCAGGCCCTCGACCAAGCCGTCGTAAGGATCGGGCAAGTCACTGTCAGCAGCGAATCGGGTCGGCCCTTTGCCTGCCAGCAACACTCCGAAGCGCGGATGCTCGCTGACTTTGAAACGTCGGCCGAGGGTGTCGGTGCTCAAGCCGTCCACCGCCAGCGGCACCAGCGCTTCGCCGTCCAGGCGCAGTAGTGCGGCAGCGTCACAGGGCAGCAGGGCGCGCATGGCTTCGAGCAGGCGTCGGTAACGCTCGCCCTCGGGCAGTTCACGGGAGAGGTCGGAGACCAGAGGCAGCAGGGCGGTGAGCAGGGATTTGGCGGACATGGTTTTGTAGGCAAAGAGACAAGATGTAGTCGTGTTGACTATAAATAGCTTGGTGTCGATATGACTACTTAAATTTTAAGTGATTGTTTTTTATAGGAAATAAAGTTGGCACGGAAGCTGATAAGCCTAAGGTAACTTTCAAGAAAACGTAGGAGTCACCCTTATGCTTAGCGTCCAGGATCGTGCCATCGTCAAATCCACCGTGCCTCTGCTGGAAAGCGGCGGTGAAGCGCTGATCACCCACTTCTATCGCATGATGCTCTCTGAATACCCGCAAGTGCGTCCGTTGTTCAACCAGGCCCACCAGGCCAGCGGCGATCAACCGCGGGCCCTGGCCAACGGCGTGCTGATGTATGCGCGGCACATCGATCAACTCGACCAGTTGGGCGACCTGGTGGCGAAGATCATCAACAAACACGTCGCCCTGCAGATTCTGCCGGAACATTACCCGATCGTCGGTACATGCCTGCTGCGCGCCATCTCTGAAGTGCTCGGCGAAGAGATCGCTACGCCTGAGGTGATGAGTGCCTGGGGCGCGGCCTATGGGCAACTGGCCGACATTCTGATCGGCGCCGAAACCGCCATCTATGATCAGAAAGAACACGCCGTCGGCGGCTGGCGCGGCGCGCGCGAGTTCATTGTGGCGGCCAAGGTCGAGGAGAGCGCGGAAATCATTTCGTTCTACTTTGAACCTGCGGACAAAGGCCCGATTCTCGCGGCCGAGCCGGGTCAGTACATCGGAATGAAGCTGATCCTCGATGGCGAAGAAATCCGTCGCAACTACTCGCTGTCGGCGTTGGCGAACAAAGGCCAGTACCGCATCAGCGTCAAGCGCGAGCCGGGTGGCCGTGCGTCCAATCATCTGCACGATCAATTGCAGGTGGGGGCGAGCATTCTGCTGTTTCCGCCATCGGGTGAGTTCACCCTGACGGCCAGCGACAAACCGCTGGTACTGATCAGCGGTGGCGTCGGGATCACGCCGACCCTGGCGATGCTTGAAGCGGCGCTGCAGACCAAGCGCCCGGTGCACTTTATCCACTGCGCACGCAACGGCGGCGTCCATGCGTTCCGCGACTGGATCGATGGTTTGGCTGAGCGTCATCCGCAACTCAAGCGTTTCTATTGCTACGCCGAAGATGACGGTGTGAGCCCGGCGGCGGACAACGTCGGGATGTTGAACCAGCAATTGCTCGGCGAATGGCTGCCGGCGCAGCGTGATGTCGATGCTTATTTCTTGGGGCCGAAAGGTTTCATGGCGGCGATCAAGCGCCATCTCAAAGCGCTGGGCGTGCCGGAGAAGCAGAGCCGGTATGAGTTCTTTGGCCCGGCATCCGCTTTGGAATAATCCTTCGGACCGAGTCGTTTGCATCGCGGGCTTGCCCGCGATGGCATCACTACGGTCTCGATTCTTAAAAAGTGTTTAAAGGTTAATCGTTTCTTAACCGGTTTATCGTTTATTCCCCGATGCTGATGATAGGCGCTCGTTCGTTTACCTGATCAGGATCGCTCCCATGTCGCACATCATCTTCTCCCCTCGTTTCAGCCTCGCTGCGCTGAGCCTGTCGGCTTCGCTGTTGGCCAGCCCATTTGCTTGTGCCGAATCGGCCTTGATCACACCGCAGACCCTGATCGTCGATCAGAGCCTGCCCAAGGCACAGGTTGAGGCCATGGAACTGGCAGCGCGGCGTTATGGCAGTTTCTGGAATTCGGGTGAGGAGGCATTGGCCATCGCCGCCTTGTCGCCGCAGTTTGTCGACAAGACTCCGCCTGAAGGTCGGGTGCAAGGGCCGACCGGGCCATTGCTGGCGTCGAAGTTCTTTCGCACAGCGGTGCCGGACCTGCGTTGCGACATTGAGCAAATGATCGTCGCCGGTGATCGCGTGGTGGTGCATCTGCACTTTCACGGGCACTTCAGCGGCACGTTCAAGGCTCTCAAAGGGCAGGGCCAGCGTGTAGACTTCCGGGCAACCGATATCTATCAGATCGACAACGGTCGCATCGCGGCCAATTGGCATATCGAAGACAACATCAGCCTGATGGCGCAACTGCACGCGCAGCCGCCAGCTAGCTGAACCATGGACATACAAGGGAAACGCGATGAGCGAGGAAACGATTCGATTGGGACGTGAGCGGCGCTTTCTGGTGCTGCTGGGCATCATCTGCCTGGCGCTGATCGGTGGGGCGCTGTACATGCAGATCGTACTGGGCGAGGCGCCATGCCCGCTGTGCATCTTGCAGCGTTATGCGTTGTTGCTGATTGCGCTGTTCGCGTTCATTGGCGCAGGCATGCGCACCCGGCGCAGCATCACGGTGTTTGAAGTGCTGGTGGTGATTTGCGCGATTGCTGGCGCAGGTGTGGCCGGGCATCACGTTTACACGCAGTTCTATCCGGCGGTGAGCTGCGGCATCGATGTGCTGCAGCCGATTGTCGATGACCTGCCGCTGGCGAAGATCTTCCCGCTGGGCTTCCAGGTCGACGGTTTCTGCTCGACGCCATACCCGCCGATCCTCGGTCTGTCGCTGGCGCAATGGGCGCTGGTGGCGTTCGTGCTGGTGGTGATTCTGGTGCCACTGCTGACCTCGCGTAACCGGAAAGCACTGCGCTGAGTCAACTTTTCAACGCTTTGGCCGATACAGAAAGCGCCCCGATTTGCGGATCAGCAAATCGGGGCGTTTTGCATTTCAGAGTGTTTGTCAGATCACCGTGACGAACGGCAATGGAGCGTGCGACAGGTGTGCGACATGTTGTCACACGAGCGGCGTCGCCAGCGGTTTCACAGACACGGATTGGTGTGCTGTTACAAAAAAGGATTGGTATGTTTCGGCGTTTTTCGTGTTTTGAACGCGAGTGCCAGATCAGGCATTTTTAACAAGCGTCGGGATATGGCCAAAAGCCTTTGAATATCAGGCTTTGCGCAGTTCTGGTCTTCGGAAAAAGCCTTCAGAGCTGTCTGAGCTGACGCGGATACACCTACTATTTTTGGTGTTTTTGTTGAGAATCGATTTCGATAACATGCGGCACTTTTGCAAAAATGGCGATGGATTGTTGCTCGAACGGATAAAAATTATTTCGGGATAAGACATGGTGTATAGGGCGCTACCTATCTACAATCGCCCGCAATGAATTTCCGGCACTGTTCAGCCTTTATTAAGGAACTGAGCAGGAAGTCGGGTGTCGAGCAGGCCGGATGGCTGGCGAGACACCCAGGTGTCGGTGCCTTCCAACTTTCCGCACCAAATGGAATTGGTCTGTAACAAGGCCTTTGACCACGAATTCGAATAAGAACTTAACGCTGCTCCGGGATTTGTCGAGCGTCTGACGCGCGACGGGCGGCCCTTATTCAATCCAAAGAAAATGCCAACCCTTGGCAGGGTGAAGTGTTGGCGATCAAAACCCAACTGCATTGCGCAAGCTGCTTTAGAGGTCGTGAGATGAGTAAAAACAGGTACCCCAGATTACTAGGCCTAGTGCCGCTGCTCGGCACGTTGTTGCTGGGAGGCTGCAACATGACCTTGCTCAATCCAACGGGCCAGATCGGCCTGGAACAGCGCAACCTGATCATCACCGCGACCTTGCTGATGCTGTTGGTCGTGGTGCCGGTTATCGTCATGACCTTCCTGTTTGCCTGGAAGTACCGCGCGTCCAACAAGAACGCCGTCTACACCCCGAAGTGGTCGCACTCGACCAAAATCGAAGTGGCGGTCTGGACCATCCCGGTGCTGATCATTATTGCCCTGGGTTACATCACCTACATTTCGACCCACGAATTGGACCCGTATCGTCCGATTGAATCCGACGTCAAGCCTGTGACCATCGAAGTGGTCGCGCTGGACTGGAAGTGGCTGTTCATCTACCCGGAACAAGGCATTGCCACGGTCAACAAGATCGTGTTCCCGGCGCACACGCCCATCAACTTCAAGATCACCTCCGACGCTGTGATGAACTCGTTCTTCATCCCGGGTCTGGGCGGCCAGATCTACGCGATGGCGGGCATGCAGACCAAGCTGCACCTGATCGCTGACCGCAACGCTGAAATGGACGGTATCTCCGCCAACTACAGCGGCGCGGGTTTCACCGGCATGAAGTTCAAAGCCATCTCGACGACTCAGGAAGATTTCGACGCCTGGGTAAGCGAAGTCAAGAAGTCACCTAAACAGCTTGATCAAGCTGAATACGCAGCCCTTGCCAAACCGAGCCAGAACAACCCAGTCGAGCTCTACTCGTCGGTCACGCCCAACCAGTTCCAGATCATCGTCGACAAGTACGAAGGTATGAAGCCGGGCAAGCCGCTGAAGCACGAGAAGAAAGAGAAAGAAGTGGCGGCCACGGATATTGACTCGAGTTCGCATTCAGCTGCCGGGGCAGAGGAGTAAACGATGTTTGGTAAATTAAGTTGGGAAGCAGTCCCATTCCACGAGCCGATCGTGATGGTGACCATCGCCATGATCGCCCTCGGTGGTCTGGCGCTGTTCGCTGCAATCACCTACTTCAAGAAGTGGACGTACTTGTGGACCGAGTGGCTGACGTCGGTCGACCACAAGAAAATCGGCGTGATGTACATCGTCGTTGCCATGGTCATGCTGCTGCGCGGCTTTGCCGACGCGATCATGATGCGTACCCAGTTGGCCATGGCCACCGAGGGTTCGCCTGGCTACCTGCCGCCTGAACACTATGACCAGATCTTCACCGCTCACGGTGTGATCATGATCATCTTCATGGCGATGCCATTCTTCACCGGCCTGATGAACCTTGCAGTGCCGCTGCAGATCGGCGCGCGTGACGTTGCCTTCCCGTTCCTGAACTCCCTGAGCTTCTGGCTGCTGGTATCGGGCGTTGTGTTGATCAACCTGTCCCTGGGCGTCGGCGAATTCGCCAAGACCGGTTGGGTTGCCTATCCGCCGCTGTCGGGCTTGCAATACAGTCCTGGCGTGGGGATGGACTACTACATCTGGGCGCTACAGTTATCCGGGTTGGGTACGACGCTAACGGGGGTCAACTTCCTGGCCACCGTGCTGAAAATGCGTACCCCTGGCATGAAACTGATGGACATGCCGATCTTCACCTGGACCTGCACCTGGGCAAACGTTCTGATCGTGGCTTCGTTCCCGATCCTGACCGCTACGCTGGCACTGCTGACACTTGACCGTTACATGGATTTCCACATTTTCACCAATGAACTTGGTGGCAATCCAATGATGTACGTCAACCTGTTCTGGGCGTGGGGCCACCCTGAGGTATACATCCTGATCCTGCCGGCATTCGGCATCTTCTCGGAAGTGATCTCGGCGTTCACCGGCAAGAAACTGTTCGGCCACCACTCGATGATCTACGCCTCGGGCGCGATCTCGGTACTGGGCTTCATGGTTTGGCTGCACCACTTCTTCACCATGGGTTCGGGTGCGAGCGTCAACGCCTTCTTCGGTCTGGCGACGATGCTGATTTCCATCCCGACGGGTGTGAAGCTATTCAACTGGCTGTTTACCATCTACCAGGGCCGTCTGCGCTTCACCAGCCAGGTTCTGTGGACCCTGGGCTTCATGGTGACCTTCGCCATCGGCGGCATGACCGGCGTACTGCTGGCCATCCCGGGTGCTGACTTCGTTCTGCACAACAGCCTGTTCGTGATCGCGCACTTCCACAACGTGATCATCGGCGGTGCGGTATTCGGTTACATCGCCGGTTTCGGCTTCTACTTCCCGAAAGCGTTCGGCTTCAAGCTGCACGAAGGCTGGGGTAAAGCAGCGTTCTGGTTCTGGATCTCGGGCTTCTTCGTCGCGTTCATGCCGCTCTATGCACTGGGCTTCATGGGCATGACCCGTCGTCTGAACGCCACCACCAACCCTGAGTGGGTGCCGTACCTGTACGTTGCCATGTTCGGCGCGGTGATGATCGCTGTCGGTATCGCCTGTCAACTGATCCAGCTGTACGTCAGTGTGCGTGACCGTAACAAGCCAGAGAACGTGTGCGATCACGGTGACCCGTGGAATGGCCACACGCTGGAATGGTCGACCTCGTCGCCACCGCCGTTCTACAACTTCGCTGTGCTGCCTAAGGCTGACTGCATCGACCCGTTCACCGAAGCCAAGGAAAACGGTACCGCGTACCAGGCTCCGGCCAAGTACGAGCCGATCCACATGCCGAACAACACCGCCACTGGCGTGGTGATGGGCGCACTGCTGACCGTGTTCGGTTTCGCGATGATCTGGCACATCTGGTGGCTGGCGATCGCAAGTCTGGTCGGCACTGTCGTGTACTTCGTGATCCACGCTGCGCGTGACGACCAGGGCTATATGGTTCCGGTTGAAACGATCGAGCGCATCGAAGCCGAGCAGCACAAGCGTCTGGTTGCGGCAGGGAAAATCCCGGCTTCCGCCACCCGTGTTGAAACCTCGTTGGAACAGGCTTAAACCATGTCGAATTTAGTGACCAATGCTGGACACGCCCATGGTGACCATGGGCACGATGACCATCACCACGATTCGGGCGAGATGACCGTATACGGTTTCTGGCTCTACCTGATGACCGACTGCATTCTGTTTGCGTCGATCTTCGCGGTGTACGCGGTACTGGTAAACAACGTTGCCGGTGGCCCAGCCGGCCACGACATCTTCGAACTGCCCTACGTGCTGGGCGAAACCGCTCTGCTGTTGTTCAGTTCGATCACCTACGGCTTCGCCATGCTGGCGTTGTACAAAGGTAAAAAGCAGCAGGTTCTGGGTTGGCTGTTCATGACCTTCCTGCTCGGCGCTGGCTTTATCGCCATGGAGATCAACGAGTTCCACCTGCTGATCTCCGAGGGCTTCGGTCCTAGCCGTTCGGGCTTCCTGTCCGCGTTCTTCACCCTGGTCGGTACTCACGGTCTGCACGTTTCCGCGGGTCTGATCTGGATGGGCATCATGATGTACCAGGTCAACAAGCACGGCCTGACGGCGACCAACAAGACCCGTCTGAGCTGCCTGAGCCTGTTCTGGCACTTCCTGGACGTGGTGTGGATCTGCGTATTCACCGTTGTTTACCTGATGGGGACCCTGTAATGGCTAACGCACACTCCCATGACAGCCACGACGACAGCCACGGCAGCGTCAAGTCCTACGCAATCGGCTTTATCCTGTCGGTGATCCTGACGGCGATTCCGTTTGCGCTGGTGATGTACCCGTCGCTGCCGAAGTCGATCACGCTGATGATCGTTCTGGCTTTCGCCGTGATTCAAGTGGTTGTCCACCTCGTGTACTTCCTGCACCTGGATCGTTCGGCTGCGCAACGTAACAACGTGATTGCCTTCGTGTTCGCCGCGATCGTGATCGTGCTGCTGGTTGGCCTGTCGCTGTGGATCATGTTCAGCATCCACACCTACATGATGGCGAAGTGAGGTAAGACCCGATGTCGCTCAAGCACTTTATCCAAATCACCAAACCGGGGATCATTTTCGGTAACGTGCTTTCTGTGGCAGGCGGGTTCTTCCTGGCCTCGAAAGGGCATGTAGATCTGGCGGTGTTTCTGGCCGCCATGATCGGCACTTCCCTGGTTGTCGCCTCCGGTTGCGTGTTCAACAACTGCATCGACCGCGACATCGACCTGAAGATGGAACGCACCAAGAACCGGGTGCTGGTCCAGGGCTTGATCTCCCTGAAACTGGCCCTTGTCTACGCGACCATCCTGGGTGTTCTCGGCGTTGCATTGTTGTACAAGGTGGCCAACCCGTTGGCCGCTTTGTTCGCGGTCATCGGCTTCGTGATCTACGTCGGCTTCTACAGCCTGTACCTCAAGCGCAAGTCGGTTCACGGCACGCTGGTGGGCAGTCTGTCGGGCGCGATGCCGCCGGTGATTGGCTATGTTGCTGTGACCAACAGCTTCGACATGGCCGCACTGACGCTGCTGGTGATGTTCAGCCTGTGGCAGATGCCGCATTCCTACGCCATCGCGATCTTCCGCTTCAACGATTACCTGGCCGCATCGATTCCGGTGTTGCCGGTCAAGCGCGGGATTCAAGTGGCCAAGAAGCACATCCTGCTCTACATCCTGGCGTTCCTCGTGGCGACCTTGATGCTGACCTTCAGCGGCTATGCCGGCATGAGCTACCTCGCCGTTGCCGCGGCCATGGGCATGTACTGGTTGTACATGGCCTGGACCGGCTACAAAGCGGTGGATGACACGGTCTGGGCACGCAAGCTGTTTGTGTTCTCGATCTTCACCATCACCGCGTTGAGCGTCATGATGTCCCTGGACTTCAAGGTGCCGAGCGAGCTGTTGCTGACGTACGCGCCGTAAGGTTTACAGGTTGTACAAGAAACCCCGCCATCGAGAGATGTGCGGGGTTTTTTGTTGCTCGTCGTAAGGTCCCCTCACCCAACCCATTACTTCCGGGAGAGAGTGAGGGTTGCGACTGGAGTCCAAAACCCCTAGATTTGGATCCAACCATGACAGTGATAGCGCCATGCCATGCGCAGGTCTCGACTGTTATTCACGCATCAATCAAAAGGCTGGGCGAAATGACCGAGAGGATGACCTGCGACGAACGCTTCATTGGCCTGGCACAAGCGCTCAACTACGACATCTACGGCGAGAACACTGCCGGCGGCAATTACGCGCCGCTGATCCGTCATCATGATGAGCTGTACATCAGCGGCATGGTGCCGCGCACTAACGGCAAGATTCAGTACCCCGGTCGGGTTGGCCTGGAGTTGACGCTCGAGGATGCGCAGGCCGCCGCGAGCATCAGTGCGATGCGTTGCCTGGCACTGATCGTCGATGCGGTAGGGTCGCTGGACAAGATCAAGGCGTTGTTGCGGGTCACGGTGTACGTGAAGTCCACGGCGGACTTTGTTGACCTGAGCGAAGTGGCCAACGGTGCATCCGATGTGTTCAGTCACGTGCTCGGTGATGCCGGCCGGCATACACGCACCACGGTCGGTGTCTATCAGTTGCCCAAGAACGCGGCGATTGAGGTCGACATGATTGCCGCGTTGCACTCGGACGCATAACCTGCGCGCCGGACAACAAAAAGCCCCGCCTGAATCTCAGTGCGGGGCTTTTTCGCAAGCGTTGCCGTATTACTGCGCGGCGATGCTGTAGCCATCGAACGCGGTCTGCTGTTGCAGAGCGGTGATGATGTTCTTGCGGTTGACGGCGTGTTCGGTGCCGGCGTTGTCGACGAAGGTTTCGCCATCGAGTTCGGCTTCTTCACCTTCACCGACGAAGGTGAAACCCAGGAACTCCAGCGCTTCACGGTCAACGTTCAGGCGCGAGCGCGGTGTGCGCAGCGGCAGGGTCACACTGATGCCGTCCTTGCTGATGGTGAAGATTTCGACTTCTTTCCTGGCGCGCGCGGCTTTGCTCTTGCCGCCACTCGGGTTGCTGATGGCCTGATGCGTCTGGTTCAGCACTTTGAGGGCGAGGCCGTAGACGATTTCCTGAAACGCCGGATCGTCCTTGAAGCTGGACAGGATGCGGCTGATCGAAAACTGGCTGCTCAGGTCTTCGAGGGCGGCGATGTCGGCGGCCTCGGCGTCCTTCAGGCGCTTGAGTTCGCCCATCAGCTCGTAGGCCTTGTCGTCATCGAAGCTGTCGTGAGCCTGACGGATCGCGGTGCGCAGCTCGCGGATCTGGTCGCTCTCGCGGCTCGACTGAAACGCGTCCAGCACCATCTCGCTGATGATTTTGGCTTGTGGAAGGTGTTGTGAAAGATTGATGGAGTTTTCGTATTCCGCTTTGGACGATTCGGTGACTACGGATTCAGCGGTGTTGAAATCGGACATTGAAATTTCACTACTTTTTAACTTGAGTTGAGATGAGAAAGCGCGAGGTCTTTTTCAGGCCGCCTAATTTAGGGGAGCAGGGCGGCGTTGTCACGGAGCAACGGGCCGATGGTCTCAACTATTTGTCCGCGTGGTTACGATTCATCGACTGCGCCAGCCATTGCTCGGCGGTTTGCTGATCGACCGGCAAGGAAAAGTGGAACGTCGCACCGCGTCCGGTGACGTCCACCAACTGAATCTGGCGGCCATGCAGTTGCAGGATGCGGTGCACGATGCGCAGTCCCAAGCCACCGTCGCGTCGTGAGCCGCCGATATTGAACGGGCGCAGGAACAAACCTTCGCGCAGTTCGGGCGCGATGCCGGGGCCGGTGTCGCTCACGGTCACGTCGACGCCTGAGCCCTGGAACTTCAGGTCGAGTTCGATCTCGCCACCCTGAGGGGTATGGCGCAAAGCGTTGTCCACCAGATTGGTCAGCACCCGTTCGATCAGTCCCAGGTCAGCCCAGACGGTGGGCAGGTTCGGTACGAAACCGGCCTTGAGTTCGACCTGCCGCGCTTCGGCGCTGAGTTCGAATTTCTGGAAGATGTCCTGCACCAGATCGATCAGGGAAAAGCGCTCCAGCACCGGCTGCACAAAACCGTGTTCCAGGCGCACCAGTTCCAGCAGCGATTGCGCCAGCCCGCCGACCTTGCGGCTTTGATCGAGGGCGATGCCCAGGTAACGCCGCCGATCTTCGGGGGACAGCGTGGCGTCCTTGAGCGACAGGGTTTCCAGATAGCCATGCAGCGAGGCCAATGGTGTGCGCAGGTCGTGGGAAATATTGGCCACCAGTTCGCGGCGCTCCTGATCCTGACGAGTCAATGAACGCCACTGCTCACCGAGACGGTTTTGCATGTGCCGGAAGGTGGCATCGAGTATGGCGATCTCATCCGCATCAGTGCTTTTGTCCACCGGTGTCGACGTGGCGGGCAAGGGGGGCGGCGCACCGTCGATGTCGAAGCGGCTGACGGTATCGGTCAACCGTCGCAGTGGCCGGGTGATCAGGTTGAACGCGGTGAGACCGGCAATCAGGCACAGCAACGCGACCACGGCGATGGACAGCAACGCCGTGTTCAGCGCGGCGCTGGTGGCGCCGCGTTCGGCGTAACGGTCGTGTTCCTCGCTGAGCAACACCACGTACAGATAGCCGGCGGCTTTGCCATTGACCTGCAATGGCGCGGCGCTGAAGACCTTGCGCCCATCGACGCTGCGCGGGTCATCGCCGAGGATTGGCAGTGGCTGGCCGTTGAGCAGTTGGCGGATCGGCGCGAGGTCGACGTTGTCTCGCCGCATCCGGCCCTCGGGCGCCGCGTTACCGACAATGCGTCCCTCGGTATCGAGCAGATACACCTCGACACTCGGGTTGACCAGCATCAGTTGGCTGAACAGTTCCCGCACGGCGCCAGGCATCAAACCGTTGCTGTCCATGAGTACAGTGTCATGGGCGATGTGGCGCGCCAGATCCCGCGACAGCCCTTGCACCACCTCCAGCTCATGCATCTGGCTGGAACGCACTTGCAGCCATGCCGATGTACCACCGCACACCAGCAACAACACGGCGAATACCAGCGAGAGGCGCTGCGTCAGGGTCAGTTTCATGGCTGCTCGATACCGAATTTATAGCCGCGGCCCCACACGGTGAGGATGCGCGAGGGTTGCGCCGGGTCTTTTTCGATCTTCGCCCGCAGGCGATTGATGTGGGTGTTGACGGTGTGTTCGTAACCTTCGTGGCTGTAACCCCACACGGCGTTGAGCAGGTCCATGCGCGAAAACACTTTGCCCGGTTGCCGGGCGAAGAAATACAGCAAATCGAACTCCCGTGGCGTGAGGTCCAGTCGCTGAGCATCGAGGGTGACTTCGCGGGTGATCGGGTCGATGCTCAGGCCGTCGAGGCTCAGGCGACCGGCATCCATTTTCAGGTTGCGCGCCATGGCATCGACCCGGCGCAGCAGGGCTTTGACCCGCGCGACCAGCTCCAGCATCGAGAACGGTTTGGCGAGGTAGTCGTCGGCGCCCAGTTCCAGGCCAAGAATGCGGTGCAATTCGCTGGAGCGGGCGCTGGTGATGATGATCGGTGTGTAGCGCGCCATGGCACGGGCGCGGCGGCAGATTTCCAGACCGTCGACGCCCGGCAGCATCAGGTCGAGGACCAGCGCATCCCAGTGCCCTCGCTCCAGCAGGCGCATGCCCTCATCGCCGTCGGCGCTGTGTACAACGTCGTATTGCTCATCGCGCAGATGCAGGCAGATCAGGTCGGCGATGTGTTGGTCATCCTCGACCACCAGGATGCGTTTGGTTTGTTCCATGGAGCTCAATCCTTCGGCGCAATGAGCGCATTGTGCGGGTTTTCCTCAAGGCGAGTTATCACGAATTCGTTAACTTCCCGTGAGGATTTGGCGATCAACCCAAGCCTAGGCTGTGTTCCAAGATAGGTACCTGAAATTTTGGAGACGGCCATGTTTTCACGGCGGCAGATTCTCGTAGCGGGCGGCGGGCTGGGGCTTGCAGCCCTGGTAATCGGTGTATTGCCAAAATTGTCGACTGACGTACCGCTGATCAGCGAGGCACAGGCTGATGAAGCCTTTGAAGTGACTCACAGCGACAGCGAATGGCACTCGATCCTGACTGACGAGCAGTACCGGATCCTGCGTGAAGACGGCACCGAACGCGCCTACACCAGCCCTCTGAACAATGAACATCGCGCGGGCACCTTTGCCTGTGCCGGGTGCGATCTGGCGCTGTTTTCATCCGCGACCAAGTTCGACAGCCACACCGGTTGGCCCAGTTTCTGGGCACCGCTTGAACAGGCCGTGGCCACGCGCCAGGACCGCTCCTTCGGGATGGCTCGCGAAGAGGTTCACTGTCGACGCTGTGGCGGTCATTTGGGACATGTTTTCGATGACGGGCCGCAACCCACCGGGCTGCGTTACTGCATGAATGGCCTGGCGATGACCTTCAACGCTGTGGCGGCCTGAGCCATGGCACGTTTGCGCTCTTCACTTCAAACAGGACGACACTATGTGGCTCTTGGTTCTCGCTTATCTCGGTGGTGTGCTGACGATCGTCAGCCCTTGCATCCTGCCGGTTCTGCCTTTTGTCTTCGCTCGCACCGGGCAGCCGTTTATCAAGAGTGGCTTGCCGCTGCTGGCGGGGATGGCGGTCACCTTTGCGCTCGTCGCCTCGTTGGCGGCGGTGGGCGGCGGTTGGGTGGTGCAAGTCAATCAGTACGGTCGCTGGCTCGCGTTGCTGTTCGTTGCACTGTTCGGACTGACGTTGCTGCTGCCGCGAGTGACCGAACGTCTGACCCGTCCGCTGGTTTCGGCCGGCAGTCGTCTGTCAGAGGCTGCCGGCCAGGACAATCGCCCGCGTCCCGGCGCTTCGTTTCTGATCGGCGTTGCCACGGGGCTGCTCTGGGCACCCTGCGCAGGCCCCATTCTGGGGCTGATTCTGACCGGCGCCGCGCTGCAAGGGGCAAGCATCGCCACCACGCTGTTGTTGCTCGCCTACGCGGCGGGGGCCGCCACCTCGCTGGCGGCCGCTCTCCTGCTGGGCGCTAAGGTGTTTGCGCTGATGAAGCGCTCGATCGGCACCGGTGAGTGGATCCGTCGAGGCCTGGGCGCGCTGATGCTGGCCGGCGTGGCGGCGATTGCGCTGGGGCTGGATACCGGAATTCTCGCGCGGCTTTCAACGGCATCCACTGGCGGATTGGAACAGGCTTTGGTCGGCAAACTGTCGGGCAAACCTGCAAGCCCGAACGGCACGATGATGGCGCAGATTCCGGCGCAAGATGACGCGGCCAACGGCAGCATGATGGCCACCGGTGGCGCGATGAAAATGGCCGCAAAGGCCCCGGCAACCTTGCCGGTCGAAGGCCGGTTGCCGCCGCTCGATGGCGCAGTGCAATGGCTCAACTCGCCGCCCTTGGACGCTCAGGCATTGAAGGGCAAAGTGGTGCTGGTGGATTTCTGGACCTACTCCTGCATCAACTGCCTGCGCACGCTGCCCTACGTCAAAGCCTGGGCTGAAAAGTATCGCGATCAAGGCTTGGTGGTCATCGGCGTACACGCGCCGGAATTCGCCTTCGAGCGCGATGTCGGCAATGTCACCAAAGCCATGAAGGAACTGGGCATCAACTACCCGGTGGCCATCGATAACGACTACAAGATCTGGCGCGCCTTCAATAACGAATACTGGCCCGCACATTACTTTGCTGACGCTCAGGGACGGATTCGTTACCACCACTTTGGCGAAGGGGCTTACGCCGAGTCGGAACGCGTCATTCAGCAACTGTTGCGTGAAGCCGGTTCGAAAACCGTCGCCGATGGTTTGATCAATGCCGACGCCAAAGGCGTGCAACAGGCGCCGGACATGAACGAAGTGCAATCGCCGGAAACGTATATCGGCTACCAGCGTGCAGAACATTTCGTGCCGCAACTCAGCGTTGTTCCAGACAAAGTTTCGGCCTACACCCCACCGCCCCATCTGGCCCTGAATGACTGGAGTCTCGGCGGCCAATGGAACGTCGGTGCCGAACGCGCCACTGCCGGTGCAACGGCCAGCCGCATCGTTTACCGCTTCCATGCCCGCGACCTGCATCTGGTGCTCGGGCCGGGTGCGGATGGCAAACCGGTGCGTTTCAAAGTGTCGATTGATGGTCAGGCACCGGGTCAAGCGCACGGCGTCGATGTCTCCCCGGATGGCTCTGGCCAGGTCACTGAACAGCGCTTGTATCAGTTGGTGCGCCAGTCCGGCGGCGTGAAGGATCGAACTTTCAGCATCGAATTTCTCGACCCCGGCGTGTCGGCCTACGCCTTTACCTTCGGTTGATCAGGAGTCACGGACATGAAAAATCAAATGAGCTGGCGTCGAGTGTTGTTGGGTGTCGCGGTGGCCGGGGTGATCGGCCAATGTTCAGCCTTCTCCTTTGGCGGCGAAGACGCGGTGGTCATTCCACCGCCCACCCTCGACGAAGTCACACAGGCTCACAGTGAAACCGCTGTATTCGCGGGCGGTTGTTTCTGGGGCGTTCAGGGTGTTTTTCAGCATGTAAAAGGCGTGCAGAAAGCGGTTTCGGGATACGCCGGTGGCGCGGCCAATACCGCTGAATACGAGCGAGTCAGCGGCGGCGATACCGGCCACGCAGAATCGGTGCAAGTCACCTTCGACCCGACGCAGGTCAGCTATGGCAATCTGTTGCAGATCTACTTCTCGGTGGCGCACAACCCGACCGAACTCAATCGCCAAGGCCCGGACAGCGGCACTCAATACCGTTCGGCACTGTTCCCGGTCAACGCTGATCAGCAAAAGGTCGCGCAGGCCTACATCACTCAACTCGACGCGGCCCATGTCTTCAGCAAACCCATCGTCACCAGGCTTGAAAGCTACAACGGCTTCTACCCGGCGGAGGACTATCACCAGGACTTCCTGACCGAGCACCCGAGCTACCCGTACATCGTGATCAACGACATGCCGAAAGTGGCGCAGTTGAAGCAGTTGTTCGGGGAGCGATATCAGGAGAAACCGGTGTTGGTAAAGAGCGGTTCCTGAATCATTGAGCGCCCAAAGACGGGCGTTGTGCCTGAAGCGTTCGCAGCAGCCAATAGAACTTCAGCGAGCGGGTGCTGATCAGTCCGCAGACAAAACCGGACGCTGCGGCCTTGAGCAACAACATGTCCGCAGCCGTGCTGTGTTCCGGGTGCACGTCATCCTGATAGCCGAAGTAGTAGTTCACCGCAAAAAACAGCAGCAACAACATCAGCGCTTTCCAGGTGCCCGGCACAACCAATCCGGTTTCCGGGTCGTCGAGCTTCACGCCCTCGCGGGAAAAAATCAGCCATGCCGACAGGGCGCCGAGGGTCAAAGCGATAAACCAGCCGCCCAGCGTAAAACCGGGATCAACTGACAGGTTCAGCGAAAACAGCGACCAGACCAGCAGCGCCAATGGAGTCGACAGTAGAGATAACCGGCTCTCGTGCTGAGGCTTGCGAGCCTTCAGGCCGTAATACATCAGGATCACAAAAACCACGTAAACCCACAGCGGGGTGTTTTGCAAAATGGCGAGCATCGCGCAGCGTCCGTGCTGGAAAAAGGAGGATCATAGCCGTTGTCATCGTGCTTGACGGTTATTTCAATCGCGGGCGCTCCATGACAATCAGCGACGTTTCCCCCCCCAAACTGTCGGTAATGCCTCGCGCGAAGCCGATGATCTGCCCGTAGTACAGCGCGACAGCGGTGCATTGAGAGTTTTCGATCAGCTGCGCAAAGGACCCGCGGGAATCTGTTTGATGGTGCCGGGAGTCAGGGTCTGCCCCATGCCCGCATCGCGAATTCGACGAAGCGCCGCAGCTTGGGCAGGCGATAGCGATCCGGGGCATACAGCAGATGTAACGGGCGGCTGGGCGGTTGGTAGTCGGGGATTACCGTGATCAGTCTGCCATCGCGCAGATCCTGCTCCACCAACGCATCGGGCAGCATCACGATGCCCATGCCGTTGCGCGCCGCCTGATGCAGGCCGGCGGAGCTGTTGATCAGCATCGGCCCGCTGACGTCGACCATGATTTCGCCGTCCGGGCCGCTGAGGCGCCAACGTTTTTCCACCGATTGCCAGTCATCCCCGGTGGGGTAGGCGAAGGACAGACAGTCATGCTGTTGCAGGTCTTGCGGCGTCAGCGGCATGCCGCGCCGTGCCACATAGTCGGGCGACGCGCAGACCGTCAGGGTGTAATCGATCAATGGCCGCGCAATCAGGTTGGACTGCTCGAAGTTGCCCAGCCGGAAAGCGACGTCGAGGCCGTTTTCCAGCAGATCCGGGCGGCTGTTGGTCAGCACCACGTCGAGTTTGACCTTTGGCCATTGCAGGGAAAACTCACTGAGCGCCGGGGCCATGCGTTCAACGCCGAAGGTCAGCGGAGCTGTGATGCGCAAGATGCCGCGGGGTTCGTCCAGAGCCTGCTCGGCGAGACGCTCAGAGTCCGCCACCAGCCCCAACACATCCAGGCAACGCTGGTAGTAAACGCTGCCGAACTCGGTCAGTCGCTGGCGCCGGGTGGTGCGTTGCAGCAGTTGTACGCCGAGCCGTTGCTCCAGTGCTCGCAGATGATTGCCGACCATCGTCGTCGACATGTCGCACTGCAACGCGGCTGCCGTCATGCTCCCCGCTTCGACGACTTTGACGTAGACGCTCATCGACTGGAACAGATCCATTATCAAGCTCTGCTTTTAAATGATTTAAGTTTTACCGAGTTTATCCAGTTCTGGTGGCTAACCATACTGCAAACACACCGACCTTCACTGGAGTTTGAAGTCATGACCGCCGCCCTGATGAACACCTACCAACCACTGGCCCTGAGTTTCACTAAAGGACTGGGCACCCGACTGTGGGATCAGGCCGGCCGCGAGTATCTGGATGCGGTCGCTGGTGTGGCGGTGACCAATGTCGGCCACTCGCATCCACGAATCGTTTCGGCGATCAGCGAGCAGGCCGGTCTGCTGCTGCACACCTCCAACCTGTACAGCATCGACTGGCAGCAACAGCTTGCAAAACGGCTGACGGAGCTGTCGGGAATGGAGCGGGCGTTCTTCAATAACTCTGGCGCCGAGGCCAACGAGACGGCGTTGAAACTCGCGCGGTTGTATGGCTGGCGCAAAGGTATCGAGCAGCCGCTGGTGGTGGTGATGGCCAACGCTTTCCATGGCCGCACTCTCGGCACGTTGTCCGCCAGCGATGGCCCGGCAGTGCGCCTGGGCTTCAATGAATTGCCGGGGGACTTCGTCAAAGTGCCGTTCGGTGATCTGGCGGCACTGGAGCACATTCAGCGCAAGCACGGCGAGCGGATCGTGGCGATTCTGGTCGAGCCGATTCAAGGCGAAAGCGGCGTACAACTCGCGCCACCCGGTTACCTCAAGGCCCTGCGCGAAATCTGTAATAACCACGCCTGGCTGCTGATGCTCGATGAGATTCAGACAGGCATCGGCCGCACCGCCCAGTGGTTTGCTTTTCAGCATGAGGGCATCGTTCCGGACGTCATGACGCTGGCAAAAGGCTTGGGCAATGGCGTGCCGATTGGCGCTTGCCTGGCCCGGGGCCGGGCGGCAGATCTATTCACCCCGGGCAGCCATGGCAGCACGTTTGGCGGTAATCCGTTGGCTTGCCGTGTTGCTTGCACGGTGCTGGATATCATCGAAGAACAGGGGTTACTGGAGAACGCCCGTATTCAGGGCGAGCGGCTGTTAACTCGGTTACGCGCAGAGCTGGCGGACAACCCCAATGTGCTGGCCATTCGTGGGCAGGGCTTGATGATCGGTATCGAACTGAAACAGCCGATTCGCGATCTGACATTGATCGCTGCGCGCGATCACGGGCTGCTGATCAACGTCACGCGCGGCAAGACCATACGGCTGCTGCCGCCGCTGACGATTGATGAGCGGGAGGTGGATATGATTGTCAGAGGTGTGGGGCAGGCGGTGGGGCTTGATTCTTAGTAGTGATATCTGCACATGACGATACAAATTTGGCCTTCCGCGATTGTATACCGTTCTCGGTCAACGGCTTGTTTTCAGACACTGCATTTCCTTCAGAACTGAGCTGCTTGCGCCAGTTGGACAAAGACATTTCGCTGACCCCTTCTCGCCGGGAAACCTCGGCCATCGACAGGTTCAGCGGGGGAAGCAGCATCTTAAGTAATGCGGCTCTGCGTTCAGGTGAATAGTACGGCACGACCAGTCTCTTTCCGCCCCCGATATGCTTTTTTTGGAGAAACCGGAGAGGCGAAAACTATCCTGACACCGGGGGGTAAGCCCAGAAAGGCCGGTTGGTCTTTACGAAGTCCGCTTTCGCATACTCCGGACCATAACGTGTGGGGTTTTTTACGCCGGGGGCCGGGAAGTAGCGTGTTTCCGAGGCGGTTTTAAGAACGAATTGTGCTCGAACGGCCAGATCGTCCCTATTTGAATTTGGAGCGACTTGAATTCTTTATAGGCTGCCTTTCGTCCAAGGCCTTTCCCCGACCAAACACCGTTTAATCAACGTATTTAACTGCTTTTGCCATAAGGTTCGGGCGATCCAAGGTGTCTATAGCGTCGATTTTGCCAAGCATTTCCTTAACCTTTGCTTTAAAGGTATCGTTGTCCATATCGATCCAATAACGTGCTGGTCGACCATTTTTTACATCATGTTCAGAAGTGGTCGGATCCAGATTTCGGTAGGGCTCATACAGCGGGATTTCAGGCAGTGGACGTTGGGTGTCCATAAAGTTTTGCAAGAAGTCCCAGAGTGCACAGGGTCTTTGTGTCGTATTGTCAGGGGTTATCAGGGCGCTTAGATTAATGGTGGCATCACTATAGCGATGAGCGAGTTGTAATCCATTCGTGGGCAACCCTTGGCGATCCGGTGAAGTTACGATATAGGCATCGAATTCGTGAAATGGTGCAACCATGTCAGCGGTTTGACTTTGTATTTTTGGACGCGCGCTATTGAAAATAGTCACCTGTCCTGTGACACGATTCAACTCCCATAGTGGCGCTTTGGGAGGTCGAAACCAGACTTTCGGAAAATAATTGACAATGATGCTACTAATTAACCAGGGTGGGAGTAGTGTTTTTATAATGAGTAATGTGATGGAGTTGTTTGTGAGTTCTCTTATGTGGAATTCAGATGAATCCATTTCAAATAGCAAGTCAATCAAAAAACACAGTGGGAGGAGAATGATCAATCCCCATTTGCAAAAAGTTCTGAGCGAGAGCCAGAATTGAGATCGAAAGGGCAATTGAGCGAACCGGAATCGCACATGATCATATTTACAGTGCAGTTCCACATCTTCGAATGGGCGTGGCACGTATTTCCCATTCGCTTTCATCTCTGCCTTTTCTTTCTCCCATTGCTCCCAAAAACGCATACTTTCTGGTTTTGGATCTTCCATTATGTTTTCTGGAACCACATCTTGCGTGTAACCCCAAGGCAAGCGCGTGCCGGTAAGTTTGTGAAGGGGGCTACGCTTCGCTGAATCTGCTTGCACGGGTATGAGGTCCGCCCGGTAAGCGTCTTTAGAGTAGTAAAGCTGCAGTTCAGCGTCTTTTGACATGTTCAGGCCTTGTTCGTCTGCTCGTCGGCCCAGAACGGGCGGTTGGTTTTGTTAAAGTCTGCCTTGGCATACGCTGCGCTAAAACGAGTAGGGTCTTTTACACCGGGTGCTGGAAAGTAACGTGTTTCAGACTGGTTTTTTAAAACGAACTGCGCACGTACAGCCCATTCGAACCCCGTTGACTTTTTGGGTGTGATGATCATTTTTGGAGTATCAACGTACAGCTCCAGCGCATCCATGTATATACGCTGTGCTTTGTAAACTGGAGGGCTTCCAGATACGTTTTTCTGAGTTGATATTGGCGAACCGCGAAAATTAGTAGTCACCACTTCACGCATTCGACACTCGGCCTGAATTCCAATACTGCCTATGCTTCCAATAAGCCCGGGCAGTCTGCTTTCGATACGAATCAGAGTGTTGGCGCTCCGGACTTCAAAAGGGTTTTCCGAATGTATGTCAAGTTTTGCGTTGGGATCATAAAGCGTGTTTTGTTTCACCGAAATTCCGATGCCGGAAAGCAACCCGATCAATCGATAAAAAGCCTCTTGCGGATCTTTAAGATGCTTGGCGTTGTCCTCACCCTCCGATGCAAAAGGGCCGTTCAGGAGCCAATCCTCCAATGGAGTGCTACTGAGCCAAAGTACTAAGCTTGCTCCAGTGCCGATGAGCAAGAGCGCCAGCCAACCCAAAGGGGTCAATCCGAGCACCGGACCAGCACTCGCCGCACCCGTTGCCATTCCGGCAACCACACCAGCTGCGGCACCGCCAGCCATCAGCAAGTATCCATACATCGCATTGTCATTCCATTGCCAAGCATACCAGGCATCGTAAAGGCTTATGCCAGCAAAAATGATTCCTGAGAATGATTGTGTGATCAATCGAGCCGTGATTTTTTGTGTTAGTCGTTCAGTCAGGGCTTTGCCGATCCACCTTTTTACATTGCTGTCTGCCAAGTCGTAAATCGGTTTTCGGGCTAACGCTAGCGCGGATTGGGTCCCCACCAGTTTTATAGTCAATGACTCCATTGCGATTATCAGGTCTATTCCAGCAGCCAAAACCCCCAATCGGACTCGGTTTTTGTTTTTCTCTCTGCTAGCAGCCTCCCTTCCTTGAAACTCTGCATTCACATTCCACATTTCAAGCATCAGTACTGCTATTGAGAACGGGCGGGAATTTAAAATTCGGAATGTGGGGGCGTTATTGCGAGTTCTGTGCTGATCCACTGCATCAGTGAGAGCGGATCCGGTCTGTACGACTCGTGCATTCGCTGCATCGGATGCCGCATTGGAAAGTTGGGCCGCCTTAAGTTGCTGGTTCATGTTTCTGACTAACTGCGCAGTACTATGATTGCGCGGGATTGCCAGCACCAAATGTTCGGAGCTTACGACGCCGGCTTCAGGCAAACGCGTTCGATCTGTGCTGCCTAAAAGTTTCCCCTTATTGTCCAGAAACTCTCCGTAGTACGTTACGGGTACAGATTCACGGGTGGGAAGATCTTCCAGACCAAAGAGATAGTAGTTTTGTGTGACGGCTCCTCGACGCATGAAGTAGGCGGGGCCGAATGTGTTCGGCATCATACTGCGAAGCTGCTCCACTCCTCGTGCGTGCAGTTTCACATTGACGGGACGCGCGCGTTCCGCAAGTCGATCACGTGTCTTTTGCATCCGATCATTTGCCCGGTTTCGGGCATCATTACTTGCACCGGCATCGGCTGACGCCTGATTGAATGCCACCCGCGACGGCAGGGTGGCAGCTAGCGCATTTTCCACCGCCGATTGAAGCGTGTCGTAGATGCCGAGAAGAGCGCTACTCATATTCTTGCCGCTAGTTATTAGAAAACTATCGAGGCTGGCGCCAGCCAGAAGGTTGGCCACGATATCAGCATCCATAGTGGTTAGCTGGGCAGCAGCGGGTGGTTCTTTGTTCTCGAGTTTCGCTAGCTCAGAAGCGCGGTACTTTCCATCCCCTTTGTTTTTTTCCGGCTGCGGCACTTGATAGGGTTTGCAGGCGCGTTCCATATCGCATTCAGGCCAGAACATAAGATGTAACGGCGTTTCGGCGCTATTGGCCAAAGTGGCCAACCACTGCTGTCCCGGTGTGGCTTTAGGGCTGTACAGGGTGACACCGCTCACAGCATCGACTACGTCACCGCTTGGCGCCAGAGGATCAAGACGCGAGGGGGGGGGCCGCAAGCGCAGCTATTGTTTGGCTGATGACGAACAGGGCAGACAAGTAGTCAAAGCCATCAAGACTCAGATGATCGGCCAGGGTTTGTTGCGTGATGTCCTGTTGCAAGCTTTCAGTCAGTAGATTCTGAGCACTATTCATGTGGTGCCACACCATCGTTCGTTCCAGAACGGCGGTGCACTGATTGATTCGCTGCTTTCCTGTACCGCCAACTTTTTCAAGGCTTGCATGCAACGGGTTAGATTTACCTTGTAGATTACTGGGTACTACCAACTGTTGTATGAGCAAGGCACTGGCATGGTTGGCTTGTTGGGTCGCATGACGTGCGCAAAGTTTTAGCAGTTCCTGATGGGTTTCCAAACGACTCTTCAGATGTCTGAGTCGGTAGCGTGGATCCTCAAGCAGTACACCACAGATTTGCCGTTGCCTTGCCTTGGCAAGCGTATCTGCAACGCTGGCTTGGGCTATCCATACGTCGGTAGGCGCCTCCCTGTTGTCAGAGGCGGCTGGTGCCGGCATTGACGCAGCCAATGCGTCAGTTACCGCACTCAACTCGAGCAATTCGGTACGCTGCACTGGATCGTTATTTTCTGATGTGCCTTTGGTACACGCCTGGAGGAACGCTTTGGCTTTTTGACTGGCTGTAACGGGGAATTGTCCGGAGAGATCACACAGATAGCGGCCTGGATGATCGAGTAGTCCTTCATAGCCTGGCTCGCGCGATCGTTGAGGTGCTACCACGCTGACTGGAAAGAAACCGCTTTCGAGATTGCGTTTGACGACGGTGGCCTTCGCCGCTGCGGTGCTATTGGCGTAGTTGTGAACATTGAAATTTGAAAATGCCTCAAGCATGGCCTTGCCATCGGGCTTACCGGTGTACAGATCTTTAAAGCTCTTGTTGGAGCAAGTCAGATTTTGCGGGTTCCTGCAGCGTTGGCTGCGCAAGCGGCTGTCTTCTTCAAAGCGTTGTAGGCGAGCCGCGTGCAGTTGTATTTCAGAAAAGCACATCTGTAGGTCGCGCACTTTCTGATTGTTCCAGAGAGAAGGTATCCAAATATCTTCCAGCGCCACCCCAGTGACTTTTCGGTCATCTGTTTTAAATATCTTTCCTTGCCGGTAGTGAGCAATGTCCACGTCGTGATACGTCGTTTTTCCTTCAAGGATTCGAACTTCCAGTTCACGCCATAGTTTGCCCTTGTAAAAGACATAGATGAACCCTGCCCGAGCCAGCACTGGGGTACCGTAGTCATACGCACTTTTTGAGCCGGGAAGCGAAACGAAAGGTAGAACGGGTACGAGTTGGTTCCACTGAACGTCGGATTCGCGTGGTGTTGATCGAACATCAGAAAGCAGGGGCAACCGGATGGGTTTACCCTGCGTTGAGTCGATTTCCAGCCAAAGTTTACGTTTGGCTTCACCGGTGCAATTCCATACATGCAAAACGCTGCTGCAAATTTCTTTTTCCGGCGGCTCCGTCTGTGCCTTCTGAACTTTGTCGGCAGGATCACACAACACTACTTTCTGGGTTGCAGGATGGTCCTTGCCAATGACTTGGACGATCACCTTGGAGGCTTCGCAAGCAGGGCCAGAGCTTAAGCTCCCAACGGGTTTACTCATGTCAGGGACTCCTTGTTCTCGAAATTGCTACTTAGATACTGCCGCAGAAGTTCCAGGCGTTCTTCGCCACCACCACACTTGGGAACCATTGGAGTTTGTGTGTTCGGGTAACTGGCACGTAGCGACAAGTATTCGTTCAACTCTTGCGGCTCTAAGAAACCATCCGCGATGCCTTCATCCAGGAATTGGGCTGCATCAGCCAGCGACGCATTGCTCTGCTTGTGCCACCATAAATAGACAAAATGTTCTTTCTGTTGCCGCTGCAAGGCTTGTTCATGAAGCACATCTAGATGCAGAGAGTTCAGCCCGTCGTTTTCTTTCCAGTCACGCGTATTCCCATTCTCTACACTGAACCAGCGAAGTGAATTGTTTGCCAAGTCGAACCATGTACCGCCATACCAGTTCATCCGGTTAATAGGACCCATCCAGGTGCCGGAAGTCGTCTCGTCCTTAACTGTAAAGAAGTAGCTCGCTGTCCTTGGATTGGAATAACGAAGCACCCCTTTGCGCTCGGTGTCGAAACGTATAAACAGAATATACCGAAGGTGTGCCAACAGATTTTCATTGGATGCCTGGCTTTCTATGATCAGCCCTGGCCATGCTGAAGGTATCTCGCGCATTTGTTCGATAATAAAAGCGCTGGATGCCGACTCAAGCCAGATTGGACTTTGCTCCGTGTACTCTTGCAGTTCGGTCGATTCGAACAAGAGCGTTGGATTGGGATCGGGCACGCGTTGGTACAGTTTTTCCAATAGATCGTCCGTGCGCTCCAGCAATACCGAAATACTCATGTATTTGCTCCCGCCATCAATGCTTTCCGGCAGGGGCAATCTGTCAATGGGCACTCCATTGGCGTCCCACCTTTGGGTTTTTGGCAAAGCTCCACAATGGGTACATTTTCACGCAGACGCTGCTGCAGGAGCATGCCTGGCTTATCCGCATCCGCCTGCTTCAACGGCCCCGGCAACAACGGGGCAGCGCCCGTGCCGCTACCCGGACCACCGCCTGAGTTCATGTTGATTACCGGCCCGCTCATGGTCACGCCGCCGGCATCAATCTTGATAAAGCTGCCGCCACCGACCAGGGTCAATTCGGCGCCGGCTTCCATCACCACTTTCATGCCGCTGCTTAGGTGGATTTCCTGGCCGGCATCGATGAACTGCCCAGTCCCAATTTTGATGTGCTGGTTCACGCCCACGGTCAGGTGATCGTTGGCCCGAGCTTCAACTTTTCGGTCTTCGTAAACCGTGTGGTGTTCTTCGGCCTTGAATTCCGTGTAGCTGTTCTGCTCGACGGTGTCGTGGCGTTCGTTACCGACACGGATCTTCTGGTCATGCTCGATGTTTTCGTCCCAGTCGCGCTGGGCGTGCAGGAAGATCTGTTCCTGGCCTTTTTGTCTTCGATGCGCAGTTCGTTGAAGCCGCCACCGCCCATCGAGCTCAGGGTTTTGAAGGTGCTGCGCGTCTTGTTCGCCGGCAGGGCGTAGGGGACGGTGTTTTCCTTGTGGTACAGGCAGCCGCTGATCAGCGGTTGATCGGGGTCGCCTTCGAGGAAGGTGACGAGCACTTCCATGCCGATGCGCGGGATGGCGATGCCGCCGTACTGGGCGCCGG